>JAUIJH010000040.1 GCA_030431335.1 Alphaproteobacteria bacterium | reverse complement strand
CGAGGACAGGACGAACAGGCACGCGCCGACCGGCGGCGTCATCAGCGAGATGTTGAGTGCGACGACGAAGATGATGCCGGAGTGGATCGGCTCCAGCCCGATATCGTTGGCGAGCGGCACCAGCACGGGCGCCAGGATGATGAGGATCGCGGTGATGTCCATCACCATGCCGATGGCCAGCAGCAGCGCCACGATGAGCAGGATGATCACATAGCGGTTGTCCGACAGGGACAGCATCAGCTGCGCGATCGCCTGGGGCACCCGCTCAAAGCTCATCCACCAGCCGAGCATGGATGCGAACGCGATGATGACGAAGATCACCCCCGTGATCCGCGCCGTGCGCAGGAAGATGCCGTAGAGGTCGGCGAAGCCGATGTTGCGGTAGACGAAGACGCCCAGGAACAGCGCGTAGGCGACGGCGAGCGAGGCGGCTTCGGTCGGCGTCACGATGCCGCCGAGGATGCCGCCCAGGATGATGACCGGCATCAGGAGCGCCGCCGTCGAGCTCAGCGTGGTCCGGGCGATCTCGCGGAGGCTTGCGCGGGGTTCGGGCGAGGGCAGCTTGTTGCGCTTGGCGCCGAGCGCGATGATGCCCATGCACACCACGCAGATGGCGAGGCCGGGCAGGATGCCGGCCGCGAACAGGCCGCCGATGGAGACGCCGAGCAGCGAGCCGTACACCACCATCAGCCCCGAGGGCGGAATGGTGGGGCCGATGATCGAGCCCGCCGCCGTCACCGCGCACGCATAGTCGCGCCGGTAGCCGCTTTTCACCATCTCCGGCACCAGCGTCTTGCCGAAGGCGGCGGCGTCGGCCGTCGCCGCGCCGGTGAGGCCGGCGAACAGCACCGAGGCCACCATGTTGGCGTGGGCGAGGCCGCCGCGGAAGTGGCGCACCAGCACGTGGGCGAGGCGCATGAGCTGATTGGTGATGCCGATGTGGTTCATGATCTCGCCGGCGAGGATGAAGAACGGCATGGCGAGGAAGGGGAAGGAATCGAGCCCCGAGAACAGCTTCGAGACGCCCGTGAGCAGGAAGCGCTCGTTGCCCATGTCGAGGAGGCCGGCCAGTCCGGCGAGCCCGATGGCGAAGCCGATGGGCATGCCGACCACGAGCAGCACGAAGAAGATGATGCCGATGGCCATGGCTACGCCTCCCCCGCCTGGTCGGGCAGCGCGTAGCGTCCGCCGTCGCGCACGACGCACAGCGCGAGTTGGATCGCCGCCATCGCGGCGGCCGCCGGCACGGCGGAGAAGGCCGGCGCCATCGACATGCCGAAAATCATCGCGTACCGGTTCGCGCCGGAGATGGCGAACTGCACGCCGTACCAGAGCGTCCACGCGAACAGCGCGAGGGCGAGCAGGTCGCACCCGATGAGGATGGTGCGGCGCACGCCACCCGGCAGCCGGTCGATCAGGATGGTGAGACCGATGTGCTCGCGCCGCGCGATCCCGCACGACACCGCCAGCAGCGCCGCCCAGATCATCAGGTAGCGCGCCATGATTTCCGGCCAGTTGAGCTGCCACTTGAAGATGTAGCGGTCGAGAACCCCAACCCAGACATCGAGGACCAGCGCCACAATAATGAGCACCACGACGGCCTCGACGACGCGGTTGAGCCCGGCGGACAACGCCCCTGCCCTTTCCCTGATCCTATCCAACCTGATCCATCCTTTGCCGCGCGAGCGAACCGGGCCCTGCCGCAGGGCGATGGCGGCCGAGCGCCGCCGGACCGCGCCGGCGGCGCCGGTCCTGCGCGACGGGTTCGCCAAGCGCCGCACGTCCGCCGCGGCGCCCGAAAAGCGCGGCACACAGCCACTTCTGTCGGAAGACTTCCTGCATCGATATCCCGGCGCTCGGCTCCAAGCCGCCGAGGCAAGAGCGCCGACATGGCAACGGATGCGCAATAAGAATGCAACGCGAAAAGTTGGCCAAATACTGCCCACGAATTGAGCAGACCTTCGCGCCGGCCGAGGCGGAGGCGGACCGGTCCCGCGTTGCCCGCGCATGGCAGGCGGCCGCCGCGGCGCGCGTGCTGACACGAGGGATCCGCCGCGGTAGGACGGGC
Source organism: Alphaproteobacteria bacterium (assembly GCA_030431335.1). Classification (GTDB taxonomy): domain Bacteria; phylum Pseudomonadota; class Alphaproteobacteria; order Rhizobiales; family Amorphaceae; genus Acuticoccus. The sequence continues at coordinate 33,630 of JAUIJH010000040.1, read as the reverse complement.
GACCGCCTCGCGCTTCCCCGACCCGAGACATTGCGTGGCCACAACGCCCCGAGGAACCATTCAGCCGTGAGTCATTCGTCCTACCGCGCGCCCCATGGCGGGCTTCCCGACCAGAGCACGCTGCACACCGGCCGGGCCGTCTTTACAGAGGCCTACGCGCTGATCCCGCACGGTGTGATGCGCGACATCGTCACCAGCCGCCTGCCGGGGTGGGACGCGACGCGGGCATGGATCCTCGCCCGCCCCATGTCCGGGTTCGCCGAGACCTTTTCGCAATACGTGATGGAGGTCGCCTCCGGCGGCGGCTCGCAGGCGCCGGAGCCGGACACGGCGGCCCAAGGGGCGCTGTTCGTCATGGAAGGCAGCCTCGACATCACGCTGGCCGGACGCCTTCACACGCTGGAGCCGGGGGGGTTTGCCTATATTCCGCCCGGCGCGGCATGGCAGGCGCGCAATTCAGGGACGGCACCGGCCCGCTTCCACTGGATTCGCAAGCGCTGGCAGCCGGCCGCCGGGCTCGACCTGCCGGACCCCATCGTGCGCAACGACAACGACATCGCGCCGACGCAGACGCCGGGCAGCGGCGCACGCTGGACGGCCACCTCGTTCATCGACACGGACGATCTGCGCTACGACATGCACATCAACATCGTCAGCTTCGAGCCGGGCGCGGTGATCCCGTTCGAGGAGACCCACGTGATGGAGCACGGCCTCTACGTGCTCGAAGGCAAGGCCGTCTACCGACTCAATCGCGACTGGGTGGAGGTGGAGGCGGGCGACTTCATGTGGCTGCGCGCCTTCTGCCCGCAGGCCTGCTACGCGGGCGGCCCAGGCCGCTTCCGCTATCTCCTCTACAAGGACGTCAACCGCCACGTCTCGCTCGCCCCGCCGCTGTAACGCGGCGCCGGCGGGCCGTCAGCGGCAGCGCGCGCCGTTGCGCTGGGCCTTGGAGTGTACCCAGTCGGGCTTGCGGCCGAAGCTGGAGGTGAGGTTGCTCGCCGCCGTCCAGCCGTCGAACTCGCCGTCGTCGTCGTAGTCCACCTCCACCATGTCGCCGGAGCGGCGGCCGATGCGGGTGGCGTTGGCGTAGTCGATGGTTTCGGCGTGGCGCGCGGTGCGGTTGCCGCGGCAGCGCGCGGTGGCGCTCAGCAGGTCGCTCGGACCGGAGGAGGCGCTGCGCCGCAACCGCGCGTCCCCGTCGCACGCGAAGCGCCGCGCATCGTAGACCGCCTTGGTGCGCGCCGGGTCGATCCGCACCACGCCCCGCTTGGTCCAGAACCCGAGCGGGCGGTTGGCGAAGCGCTTGTTCTTGGTGTTGACGTCGAGCGGCAGGCCCGGCCGGCACGCCCCCGGCGATCCGCCGAAGAACTCCAGGTTCACCCCGCTCTGGAACAGGTGCCAGTTGTCCGAATTGTGGAACTCGGTGGTGCCGGGGTAGGCGCGCGAGGCGGACAGCCAGGCGTGATCGATGAGCTTTTCCGCCGACAGCACCGCCAGCGCGTCGCCATTGCCGTAGGCGCCGAGCTGGTAGCGCCCACGCCGCAGGACCCGCCGCACCTCGGTGAAATACTCCACCATCGCGCGCCGCGTCTGCGCATCGCGCGCGCTGAAGGCGATGTCGACGCCGAAATAGATCGCCGAACCCGCCGGCTGGCCGAGCGCGCGCGCCTGGGCCACCGCCGCCTCCGCGTCGAGCGCCGCCTCCTCGCGCGGGGTGCGGTGGTTGTCGGTGGAGCGACACGAGCCGTCGGGCAGCGGATTGCCGTTGCGGTCGCGGCCGAGAAACTTGTTCTTCGAATCGTTGTTGAACTGGTAGATCGACAGGATGGCGAAGCCGTTGTCGAGGAGCTGCCGCACCTCGCTGCCGCGGTCGCCATAAGCCCCCTGGTCGATCAGCCGCTTCTCGGGAATGTTGCGGTCCGGCTGCGGGCAGCGCGCCAGGTAGCGGCCCACCACCTGGATGCCGGACTGCTTCATGTCGGCGATGAAGGGACGCGTGTCCCAGGCCGTGTCGACGATGACGGCGCGGCTGTCGGCTTTCGCCGGCGTGGCCAGGGCGAAAGCCGCAATCAGGAGGGCGACGAGGGATCGCATGACGGTCTCCATCCACTGATACGCGCGGCGCATGCGCAGCGGTGGAGCCCTACAGCGCCCGCCCCCGCCCGGTCAAACCGCCACGGCCATTGCGCTCGCCACGCCTGCGCGCAAGTGTTGGCCGCAAACGCGGGGAGGCAAGCATGGCGCTGACATTCTGGTACGACTTTTCCTCCAGCTATTCCTACCTCGCTGCGATGCGCATCGAGGCGGTCGCCGAGAAGGCCAAGGTGCAGGTCGTTTGGCAGCCCTTCCTGCTCGGCCCGATCTTCATCGACGCGGGATACAACGGCTCGCCCAACCTGATGGCCCCTGCGAAGGCGGCCTATATGTGGACCGACATCGCCCGCCGCGCCGCCCACCGCGGCCACCCCTTCAAGGAGCCCACGCCCTTCCCGCAGAAAAGCGTGCTGGCCGCCCGGGCGGCGCTGGCGCTCCCCGCCCGCGACCGGCCGGCCTTCTCGCGCGCCGCGTTCATGCGGATCTTCGCCAAGGGCGAGAATATCGCGGAGGCGGCGGTGGTGGCGGCCGCCATCGCCGAGGCGGGCCTCGACCCGGAGGTGGTGCTGGCCGCCGCCGGCAAGCCCGAGGTGAAGGCGGCCCTGCGCGAAAGCGTCGAGACGGCGAAGTCGCTCGGAATCTTCGGCGCGCCGACCTTCGTCACCACCGACGAGGCGCTGTTCTGGGGCGACGACCGGCTCGAAGATGCGCTGGCATGGGAGAAGACCGGCTCGCTGCCGGCGGGCGGCTGAGCGTGGCCGGCGATGCCGAGATCCGCGCCCGGCTGGAGGCGCTGCGCGCCGCCGTCGAAGCCGAGGAGACCGACACGGCCGACAGCCGCGCCCCGGTGATGCTGGACCAGTCCAGCGTCGGCCGCCTCAGCCGCATGGACGCGATGCAGATGCAGGCGATGGCGGCGGCCCAATCACGGCGCCGCGCCACCGCGCGCGCGCGCATCGCCGCCGCCCTCGCCCGCCTCGATGCCGGCACCTACGGGCTGTGCGCGAAATGCGAGGAGGAGATCGAGGAGGCTCGCCTCGCCTTCGACCCGGCGACGCCGCTGTGCCTCGCCTGCGCCCGCGGCGACGAGCGCGCCTGAGCGCCGCACCGATACCCCACCCTCACCGGAACGACGGAGAAGTCCCGCATGAACGCCACGATCCTCACCTACGGATCGCTCGCCATCGCCATCGCGCTCGAAGTGGTCGGAACGACCTTTCTGCAGATGTCGCAGCAGTTCACCAAGCTCGTGCCCACCGTCGTGATGGGTTTGTGCTACGCGGGAGCCTTCTTCTTCCTGTCCCAGGCGCTGAAGACGCTCCCGGTCGGCATCGCCTACGCCATCTGGAGCGGCCTCGGCATCGTGCTGATCTCGGCGATCGGGGTGGTCGTCTTCCGTCAGACGCTCGACCACGCCGCGCTGATCGGGCTCGGCCTCATCATCGCGGGCGTGGTGGTGGTGAACGGCTTCTCGCAGTCCATCGGCCACTGAGGCCCTGCCTTCGGCCCACCGCGCCTTTAGGGCAGCGCACCAAATAAAAAGCCCGCCAATCGGCGGGCTTTTCGTATCGGTCGGAGGGCAGCGGCATCAATCGATGATGCCGTGCTCCTTGAGCAACGTCACGATCCGCTCGGCGTGGTCTTCCGGCTCGCCGGTGGTGGTGTCGATGCTGATCTCGGCGTGCTCGGGCGCCTCGTAGGGGCTGTCGACGCCGGTGAAGTTCTTCAGCTCGCCCGCATCGGCCTTCTTGTAGAGGCCCTTCGGGTCGCGCTGACGGCAGATCTCGATCGGCGTGTCGATGTACACCTCGAGGAACTCGCCCTCGGCCAGCATCTCGCGCGCCATGCGCCGCTCGGCGCGGAACGGCGAGATGAACGACACCAGCGTGATCATGCCGGCTTCCGTGAACAGCTTCGACGTCTCGGCGACGCGGCGGATGTTCTCCACCCGGTCCGCGTCGGTGAAGCCGAGGTCGCGGTTGAGGCCGTGACGCACGTTGTCGCCGTCGAGGATGTAGGTGTGGCGGCCCTGCGCGTGGAGGCGCTTCTCGACCAGGTTGGCGATGGTCGACTTGCCCGAGCCCGAAAGGCCGGTGAACCACAGAACGGCCGGCTTCTGGCCCTTCAGCGCCGCGCGCGAAGCCTTGGAGACGTCGAGCGCCTGCCAATGGATGTTGGTCGCACGCCGCAGCGCGAACCACACCATGCCCGCGCCCACCGTGGCGTTGGTGAGCCGGTCGATCAGCACGAAGGCGCCGGTGTCGCGGTTGGTCTCGTAGGGATCGAACGCGATCTCCTCCGACAGCGACACGTTACAGAACCCGACCTCGTTGAGGCCCAGCTCCTTGGCGGCGAGGTGGTCGAAGGTGTTGACGTCGATGCGGTGCTTGATCTCCGTCACCTGCGCGGTGACGGTGCGGGTGCCGATCTTGAGGAGATACGGCCGGCCCGGGAACATTTCCTCTTCCGCCATCCACACGATGTGGGCGGCGAACTGGTCCGTCACTTCCGGCCGGTGGGCTGGCGGCACCAGGATGTCGCCGCGCGAGACGTCGATCTCGCGGTCGAGGCAGATGGTGACCGCCTCGGAGGCGACCGCCTCGGGCAATTCGCCGTCCATGGTGACGATCTTGGAGACCTTCGCCTCGCGGCCGGAACCGGCCACGACCACCGGATCGCCGGGGCGGATCTTGCCGGTGGCGATGGTGCCGGAGAAGCCGCGGAAGTCGAGGTTCGGGCGGTTCACCCACTGGACGGGCATCCGGAACGGACGCTCGATGAGGTCGGACTGGACCTCGATTTCTTCCAGGTGCTCCAGCAGCGACGGGCCGTCGTACCAGGGCAGGCGGTCGGACTTCTGCACCACGTTGTCGCCGTAGCGGGCCGAGATCGGCACCGCGACGAGGGTGTCGAAGTCGAACGAGCGGGCGAACTTGTCGAAGTCCTCGCGGATGGCGTCGAACTTGGCCCGGTCGAAGTTGACGAGGTCGATCTTGTTGACCGCGAGCACCACGTGGCGGATGCCGAGCAGCGACACCAGGAAGGCGTGCCGCTTGGTCTGCACCTGGATGCCGTGGCGCGCGTCGACCAGGAGGACGGCGAGATCGGCGGTGGAGGCGCCGGTGGCCATGTTACGCGTGTACTGTTCGTGGCCGGGCGTGTCGGCGACGATGAACTTGCGCTTGTCGGTGGTGAAGAAGCGATAGGCGACATCGATGGTGATGCCCTGCTGGCGCTCGGCCTCGAGGCCGTCGACGAGCAGCGCGAGGTCGATATCCTCGCCCGTGGTGCCGTGCTTCTTCGAGTCGCGTTCGACGGCGGCAAGCTGATCCTCGAAGATCAGCTTGGTCTCGAACAGCAAGCGCCCGATCAGCGTGGATTTGCCGTCGTCGACGCTGCCGCAGGTGATGAAGCGCAGGAACGATTTCTTTTCCTGGCTCTCAAGATACTCGGCAAATGCTTCCGGCGAGAGTTTTTCGGCGATCGCTGACTGTTGCATTAGAAATACCCCTCGCGCTTCTTCTTCTCCATGGAGGCGGACTCGTCATGGTCGATGACGCGGCCCTGCCGTTCCGACGTGCGGGCGATCAGCATCTCCGCGACGATGTCGGGCAGCGTGGCGGCGCTCGATTCCACCGCGCCGGTGAGCGGCCAGCAGCCGAGCGTGCGGAAGCGGATCAGCCGCTCCTCGGGCACTTCGCCGTCCTTCAGCTCGATGCGGTCGGGATCGTCGATCATCAGAAGCGTGCCGTCGCGCTCGATGACGGGGCGCACGGCCGCGAAGTACAGCGGCACAATCTCGATGTTTTCCATCATGATGTACTGCCAGATGTCCAACTCGGTCCAGTTGGACAGCGGGAAGACGCGGATCGATTCGCCCTTGGCCACGCGGCAGTTGTAGAGGTGCCAGAGCTCGGGGCGCTGGGTCTTCGGGTCCCAGCCGTGGTTCTGGGTGCGGAAGGAGAAAACCCGCTCCTTGGCGCGGCTCTTTTCCTCGTCGCGCCGGGCGCCGCCGAAGGCCGCGTCGAACCCGTACTTGGTCAGCGCCTGCTTGAGCGCGTCCGTCTTCATCACCTGGGTGTGGTAGTTGGAGCCGTGCGTGAACGGCCCCACGTTCTGGCGCACGCCGTCCTCGTTGATGTGGACGATGAGGTCGAGCCCCAGCTTCGCGGCCATCATGTCGCGAAATTCGGTCATCGCCTTGAATTTCCACGTCGTATCGACGTGGAGCAGCGGGAACGGCGGCTTGGACGGGTAAAAGGCTTTCATGGCGAGATGCAGCATCACGGCCGAATCTTTGCCAATGGAATAAAGCATCACCGGATTGCGGAACTCGGCCGCAACTTCCCGAATGATATGAATGGATTCGTCCTCAAGCCGCTTGAGGTGCGAGCCGCGATCGACTGCCATACTACTTGACCTGTTCTACAGTTTAAGCACTCAACGCGAAGGGGTCGAAGGCCCCGGCCGCGACGAAATGGGGGTTGGCGAACGTGTCACCCTCGCGCTTGCCATAGGCAAGCGGCGCGCCATCCAGGGTGTAGACCTCGCCGCCGGCTGCCTTGAGCACGGCATGGCCCGCCGCCGTGTCCCACTCCATGGTGCGACCCATGCGCGGATAAAGGTCCGCCGCCGCTTCCGCCACGCGGCAGAACTTGAGCGAGGAGCCCGAAGACACGAAGCTTTCGACCGCGAAACGGTCGATGAATTCTTTGGTTTCGTCGGTCAGGTGCGAGCGGGAGGCGACGACGCGCACGCTCTGCTCCGGCGAGGCGACCTTGATCGGCTCCTGCGTGCCGAGCACACCGTCCGTGACGCTGGCGCGCCAGGCGCCGCTGGCGTCGCCCGCGTACAGCACGTTGATCGCCGGCGCGTAGACGACACCGGCCACCGGCACGCCGTTCTCGACGCGGGCGATGTTGACGGTGAACTCGCCGTTCTTGGAGATGAACTCACGCGTGCCGTCCAGCGGATCGACCAGATAGAAGATATCGGCCGGCGGCGGCATCTTGCCGGCGGAGACGGACTCCTCGGCTACAACGTTGTCGGCACCCAGGGCGGCCAGGCGTTCCAGAATGATCGCCTCGGCTGCTTCGTCGGCGGCCGTGACCGGCGATCCGTCGGCCTTCTCGCGCGCCTCACCGCCCCCTTCGTAGATCGGCATGATGGCTGCGCCCGCCTCGATGGCGATCGCCACCAGGGTGTCCAAACTCGGTTGAGTCATTCTCGTACTCCAGAAACGACGGAGCCCTAACCTATGGTGCAGTGCAGCGCAATGGTGCAAGGGGGCGAATAGACTGCATGGCAGCATTCCTTCAACGCGGCGTTATCGGTGAAAACGTGGGGGGTTCTCAAGGGCTCTCCGCACAATAGGCATTCGAGCCGGCCAAAGTGTGACACCGATCACAGGGGCGGCGATCAACCTGTGGCATCAGTCGTCGTCTGGCGGTCACGCGCGGCCGCCCGCGCGCAAGCGGCGACACACCGGGGATTATGGGCGCCGCGGCGTCCGCCGGCGCGCAACGCCGGGCCCGTCGCCACGTCGCCCCAAGGTTGGCGTTCTCTTTCGCGATGCCCACAAAAATACCGCAAATCGGCCGTTTTCCGCAGGTCAGCGGAAGGCGTGGAACAGGCCGTGCGAACGGTTGCCGGCACCGTATTCGGCGTCGTGCTCCACGCGGGAAAAACCGCACGCGCGCAACAGCGCGATCACCCCGGCCGGATTGGGGCCCCACCAGCTGCCCGGGTCGTTGTTCAGCTCCTTGAAGGGGTAGAACGCCAGCGCCGGCGGCTCGGGGGGGAGATTCGCGTCGATGTGCGTCTCCACCACCAGCATCCGGCCCGTCATCGAGGCGGCGCGGGCGATGGCGCCGAACGGGTCGCGCATGTGATGCAGCATCGCCAAATACAGAACCACGTCGTGCACGCCGATATCGTCCGCCGTCATCTGCTCGAAGGCGATGTCGCGCATCCCGACGGACGGGTCGATACAGCGCCGCGCGAAGGCGAACGCCTCCTTCTTGCCCCACCCGTGCGTCCACACGTGATGGTCGGCCGCCAGCACCTTGCGCGCCCCGCGCCGTCGCGCCTCGAAGGCGAAGAAGCCGTCCCAGCAGCCGATGTCGAGCACCGACTGGCCGGCGATGGGATAGCGGAACACATGGTCGGCCTGGTAGGCGAGCCGCTCGGCCGATTTCAGCCCCTTCGTCATCACCCCGTCGCCGAGATCCATGCTGTGGAACCAGCGAAACGCCTGGGCACCCTTACGCTTTTCTTCAACGCTCACCGGCTCGTTCGCTGTTGCGACTGCCTGGTTCATCACACGCCCCCCATTCCCCTGACAGGGTAGCGCCCGGATCAAGAAAGAGAAGGGCCAGGGCGCAGCCTTTCGGGGGTCGCCGGGCGACGAGGCCCCGTGTCAGCGCCTGTCGGCGTCCAGCGCGTCGAGCTTGGCCACCTTGGGCGCGGAGCGGCCGCCGCCGAATTCGTTCTTGAGGTAGATGTCGGCCAGCATCTTGGCCACCGAGGTGCCGGTGATCTGCGCCCCGAAGGTGATCACCTGCGCGTTGTTGGACGCGATGGCCCGCTCGGCCGTGTAGGGATCCGTCACGCACACCGCGCGCACGCCGGGCACCTTGTTGGCCGCGATCGCCATGCCGGCACCCGTCCCGCACACCAGGATGCCGCGCTCGAAGGCGCCGCGCGCCAGTTCGCGCGCCAGCGCCGCGCCCATGTCGGGATAGTCGACCGGGTCGTCGCTGTTGACGCCCATGTCCACCACCTCGATGCCCTGCGCCGCGATGTGGTCGCGCAGCGCGTTCTTCAGCTCCAGCCCCAGGTGGTCGCAACCGATGCCCACCGTCTTGACCTTGGATTCGCTCATTGTTCACCCTTTCCGGACCTTTGCCGCCAGAGCACGTCACGCCGGCATGGAAGTCGGTGTGAACCAATGTGCCCGGCAGCAAACAAACTGGCGCCTGACGTCTCCTCGGGGAGATGACAGGCTTCAGGCGGCGGCGTCGTAGTCGAGACCCGCGCCCACCGCAATCGCATCGATCAGCGCATCGGCCAGCACCAGCGCGTCTCGCGGGAGGTCGCCGTTGGCGAAAGCCTCCTTGAGATGCGGCCGCAGGATGCGCCCCACATCGACCCCCTCGACGGTTTCGCCCGCCATCGGCCCCGCCAGCGCGGCGGCGAGGGTCATCCCCTCGCCGATATGGCGGCCGAGCCGGCTGTTGCGGCCGCCCCCGACGGTGACGTGCAGATCGCCGACACCGGCGAGGCCGAAGGCCGTGTCCCGCTGGCCGCCGAGCCAGGGGACGAGGAGTGCCATCTCGTCCACCGCCTGCTGGAAAGCCGCCGCCACGGGGTTCTTGACCGGCTCGCCCCCGCGCGTGTGCCGCCCCAGCATGGCGCTGACGCCGATGGTGAAGAAGTTCTTCAGCGCCGCGCACGCTTCGACGCCGACCGGATCGCCCGAGAGCGAGACGCGATAGTAGGCGGTCTGCAGCAGCGTCTTCATCGCGGCGGGGGCGCCGTCGTCGTTGGATGCGTAGACCACGGCGGTGGGCCGCCGCTCGGCCAGCTCGCGCGCGATGCAGGGACCGCCGATGCCGACGAAGGCGCTCGGCCGCACGCCGCGTTCGGCCAGCATCTGCGGGAAGGCGGCCGCGTAGGTGAGCGGCACCGCGCCGGGCGCGTCCACAAGTCCCTTGGTAACCAGCCCCACCGTCGCCCTCGGCTGCAACCGCGCCACCGTGTCGGCGGCCCACTCGATGCCGGGCGAGGCGACACCCACGACCACCAGGTCGGCCCTCGCCCCGTCCGCCGCCGTCAGCGATTGGGCGTCGACGAAGCGGACCGAGGCCGGCAGCGGCGCGCCCAGGCGCGGATGGCCGGCCGGATCTGCCTCGAGGGCGGCGAGGATCTCGCCATCGAGCGGGGTTGCCGCCAGCGTCACCTGGTGGCCGTTGTCGGCGGCCGGCACGGTGAGGGCGCTGCCCATCACGCCCGCGCCGAGAATCAGGATGTTCGCCATCAGACGATCCGCGCTTCCGTCCCGGGGTCGAACAGGTGGACGTTGGCCGTATCGATCGCCAGGCTCACCGTCTCGCCATTCTTGAAGCGGCGCCGCTCGGGCAGGACGACGCGCAGCTCCTGGCCTTCCAGGTCCACGTGCAGCAGTGTCTCGGCGCCGGTGGTCTCGGCCATCAGCACGACGCCCTTCACCGGCCCGTCCTCGGCGATGCCGATGTCGACGGGGCGCACGCCATAGACGAGGTCGTCGCCCGTTGCGGCCGAGCTCTCCGGGGCCGGCAGCACCGCATTGTTGAAGCGCACGCCCGGCGCGCCGCCCGCCCCTTCCGCCTTGCCGCGCAAGAGGTTGATCGCCGGCGAGCCGATGAAGTCGGCCACGAACAGATTGGCCGGCCGGTCGTACACGTCGTCCGGCGAGCCCTTCTGCATGATCTCGCCGCCGCGCATGACGACGATCTCGTCGGCCATCGTCATCGCCTCCACCTGGTCGTGAGTGACGTAGACGGTGGTGGCCTCCAGCCGGTCGTGGATGCGGCGGATCTCGTAGCGCATCTGCGCGCGCAGCTTGGCGTCGAGGTTGGACAGCGGCTCGTCGAACAGGAACACCTGCGGGTCGCGCACCAGGGCGCGGCCCATGGCGACGCGCTGGCGCTGGCCGCCCGACAGCGCGGCGGGCTTGCGCTTCAGGTAGGGGGTGAGGTCGAGCAGGGCGGCGGCCCACTCCACCTTTTCCCTGATTTCCTTCTTCGGCCGACGCCGGATCTGCATCGAGAAGGCGATGTTGTCGAACACGCTCATCTGCGGATAGAGCGCGTAGGTCTGGAACACCATGGCGATGTCGCGGTCGCGCGGGTGGACGCCGTTCATCCGCTCGCCGCCGATGCGGATCTCGCCGCCGGTGATGGTCTCGAGGCCCGCCGTCATGCGCAAGAGCGTGGTCTTGCCGCAGCCGGACGGACCAAGCAGCACGACGAACTTGTGATCGGGGATGGAGAAGGAAATGTCCTCCATCACCTTCACGTTGCCGTAGCTCTTGGCGACTTTATCGTACTCGACTTCAGACATTGCGCACCCTAATGGACGGTCGCGATGTAGGGCTCGAGGAGCCCCGCATCGTCGGCAAGATCAAGGATGGAATAGCGGTCGCGGATGAAACGCGCATCACGCACCGCCTGGCGATAGAAGCCTTCCGACAGGCCAAGCTCCTTGCCGGTCCGCTGGCAGCCGGCCTTGGCCATCGCCGCGTCGAGCTCCTCGAACGGGCGCGTCACGGCGAGCAGCGTGGCGCGGATCGCCTCCCACCGCTCGGCGAACAGCGCGTTGAGGCGGCTCGCCCCGGCCGCGTCGAGCGCCTTGGCCTTCGTGGCCGCGATCATGGTTGCGGCCATCTCATCGCCGTAGGTGGCCTTGAGGCGCGATTCGGGGATCACGGTGGGCTCGACCTTGGGCGGGTTGGCATTGCGCAGGATGGCGTTTTGCAGGCGCGAGACCGTCAGCGTCGCCACGCCCACCTGTTCGCCGTGCGAGGTGCCCGGGTGCTTGCCGTCGTGCGCCTTGGCAAACATGTCGATGGTGTGGGAGCTCATGTGCTCGGCCATCGAGCCGACGTGGGTCGTGCCGGTGAACGAGGTGGACAGGCCCATGATCGCCGAGACGCGCGTCAAGGTGGCGAGCGCGTCCTTGTCGCCGGCCTTGATCGCGCCGGCCTGGGCGATGAGGCGGTCCTCGTCGGCCTGGAGCAGCGTGTAGGGCACGTCCTTGTAGGCGGTGCCGAACAGGAGGTGCGACAGGAGCCAGTCCACCTGCGCCGTCGTGCGGCACACCACGTCCGCGAACGCGGCCGCCACCAGCCGCTGCGGGCAGCGCGCCAGGACCTCGAGGTCGAAGAACACGCCCTTGGCCGAATGGCAGGTGACGGAGGTCTTCATGCCGCCGGTGGAGACCGACGCGGTGGGCGTGGTGTAGGCGTTCATCGGCGAGGTGGCGAACACGCTGTATTCGCGCTTGTCTAGGAACGTCGCGTACTTGGCGCTGTCGGAGACGGTGCCGGAGCCGACGGCGATCAGCGCCTGCGCGTCCCGGGTCTTCTCGGACAGCTCGGCGACGCCCTCGGTCGAGCAGCGCGGCGTTTCCCACACCAGTTCGCAAACCGGCAGGCCGGCGCTCTTCAACGCCTCGTAGACGCGCGCGCCCAGCGCTTTGCGGGTGAAGGGATCGTGCACCACCGTGATGCGCTTGCCCGGATGGCGCGCGGCCACCAGCGCGGCCTCCTGCCCGACCAGCGAGGGAGCGATCTCGATCGCCTCGATGGGAATGCCGTACTTGTCGCCGGTCCGGGGGTCGACCCATTGACCGGCGATCAGTTCGTCGATGACCCCGCCAAAGCGTGGGCTCATGTATCGTCTCCTGCAGCAAATGCGACGAGGCGGTGGCTCGTCTGCGCGCTCGCCTCGTAAAGGCCCGCATAAATGTCGATGAGGCGCGCATAGCGCGCTCCGGCGGTGGGATCGGGCGCCAGTGGCCGTGTGTCGCCGGCCATCGCCTCGGCGGCGGCCACGATGGAGGGGTAGAGGCCGACGCCCGCCGCGGCAACCATGGCCGCGCCCAGAGCCGAGGCTTCCACGGTGGCGGAGATGCGCACCTCCTTGCCGGAGCAGTCGGCCAGCATCTGGCGCCACAGGGGGCTCTGCGCGCCGCCGCCGATGGCGACGTAGTGGTCGATGGTGCGCCCCATCGCCAGTTCCATGGTCTGCGTGCGGCGCACCTGGTCGAAGGTGATCGCCTCCAGGATGGCGCGGTAGACGTGGGCGGGCTTGTGGCTCGCCGACAGCCCGAAGATGGCGCCGCGCGCGTCGACGTCCCAGTGGGGGTCCATCACGCCCGACCAGTAGGGCAGCACCATGACCCCTTCCGCGCCGATGGGCAGCGCGGCGGCCTCCTCCTCCAGGCGCCGGTAGACGTCGGGGTCGCCGCGCCCGCCGGGCACGAACTGGTCGACGAACCAGTTGACCAGGAATGTGCCGGACCGCAGGCAATTCTCCAGGATGTAGCCGTCGCCCTGCGCGGCGATCTCGGTGCGCCAGGCGCGGTCGTAGAGGTAGGTGGGCGACCACACGCCCGACACCACCGCCGTGCCGAGGTTGATGTAGGCGCGCTCGGGCATCGTGCAGTTGGTGCCGAGGCCGGCCATCTGCCCGTCGCCGCCGCCGGCGATCACGGGGGTGCCCTCGAGGAGGCCCGTGGCGGCCGCCGCCGCGGCCGTCACCTTGCCGAGCTGGGTGCCGGGGCGATGGGCCGCCGGCAGCCGGTCGGGCGTGAGGCCGATGGCCGCCAGGAGAAGAGCGGACCATTCCTTCTTTTCGAGGTCGAACGCGCCGAGCGGGTCGGCGCTGGGCCAGCCGGTGCGCAGCGGACCGCCCGCGAGGCGGTGCACCAAGTAGGACTGCACGTCGGCGAACGTCGCGATGCGACGCGCCACGTCCGGCTCGTTCTTGATCACCCACGCCATCCGGTAGAACGCCGGGGTGAGGTCGGGCATGCGCCCGGTGATCTGGTGGATGCGCTCGGTGCCGATCGTTTCGGCCAGCTCGCGCACCTCGATGCGGGCGCGCTCGTCGAGCCACAGGATGGCGGGGCGCACCGGCTCGCCGTCGGCGCCGAACATGCCCAGCGTCTCGCGCTGGTTGGTGACGGCGACCGCCGCGACGCGGGCCGGGTCGATGGCGGCGGTGCAGTCCTTGAGCGCGGCGGCGGTGGAGCGCCACCAGTCGGCCGGATCCTGCTCGAAGTGGCCGAGCGCGGGATTGGTCATCTCGATCGCGGCGCGGCCCTCGGCGACGAACGCGCCGGACACGTCGAAGGCGATCGCCTTCGTGCTCGTCGTTGACGAGTCGATGCCGATGACGAGGGGATCGCTCACGAAAAAACCGTTCCTGTCCGTGCCGTTGCCGCAGAGCGGCGGCGCAACGGCCTGCCCGAATTGAGTTTAGCGCGCTTGCCGACCGGGCGACGCCACCCGGTTGGAAAACGCGCGGGCGCCGGGTGGCGCCTGCGCGGGTGCCGCGCGACGGGAGGAACCCGCCGCGCAGCCATCGCCGGCCTCAGCCTTTGATGATGCCGTCCACCTGCTGCTTGATGAAGTCCATGGTGTCCTTGGCGTTGTCGTATTCGCCGGCCCAGAAGCGGCCGAGCTCCACCGGGATGGTGTCGTTGGAGATCTCCGCCCACTCCGGCAGGTCCGGCTCGGAACCCATGTGGTTGGCGATAGTCTCGCGCACGGCCGGCAGGTGGCGCGTGGTGCCGGCGATGCCGCGCTTGGCGTTGGCGAGCACGCGCGGGTCGTCGTAGACCGACGTGCGGGTCGGGCCGGTGCCACCGCCGAGCGTGGTGATGTGCACCTGGGTCTCCGGCGCCGTCGCCCACTGGGCGAACAGCCAGGCCGCATCCGGGCTCTTGGCGTACTTGGACACCGCGAGCGAGGAGCCGCCCTGGTGGCCGACGCCCGGGATCTCGCCGTAGCCCGTCTCTTCGACCGTGCGCAGCGAGGTGGCCGCCGGCGGCACCGTGGCGTTCATCAGGCCCGACACGGTGGAGGATTCCGGCGCATCCCAGGAGGGGAAGAACTCGCCCCAGGACAGGACCGTGGCGGCGATGCCCTGCGCGACGGACTGGCCCTGGCCGTCCCACGTCCAGGAGGTCACGCCCTCGGGCATGTTTTCCTTCAGCTTGATCCAGTACTCCATGGCGGCGAGGCCGGCCTCGTCGTTGCCGGTGAACTTGCCGTCCGGGCCGAACACCGAGCCGCCATGGCCCCACAGCCACGCCGTCCAGTCGCATTCGAGCGAGTAGTGGCCGGACTTCATCTGGCCGGTGGTGCCGTAGATCTCGGGGCCCTTGGCCTCCTGGATCTTCTGGGCGTTGGACAGGAACTCCGCCATGGTGGTAGCCGGCTTCAGGCCCAGCTCCTCGAACACGTCCTCACGATACATCTGGATGAAGATCGGGATGTCGTAGGGCACGCCGCACATGATGCCGTCATACATCGATATGCCGTCGACGAGCGCCTTGAGGAAGTCGTCGAAGTTGTAGTTCGGCATCGCGAGATCTTTGTTCGACTCGTACTTCTCGCGCGGGTCGACGACGTCCTGGCTGAAGGCGGCCATCCACGACTGGTCGAGATAGTAGAGGTCGTAGGTGCCGAGGCCCGAGGCGACGTCGAGCGTCAGCTTCTGCAGCACCTGCTCGAGCGGCAGCACTTCGATCTCGACCTTGATGCCGGTGGCTTCTTCGAAATAGGGCTTCAGCGCCGAGTTGATGGCGTTGGACGGCGGGGTCGATTCGGTGGCGAGGCGCACGGTCTGGCCGGCGAACGGTTTGCCCACCTCCTTGAGCCAGGCCATCATGTCGCCCTGCCAATCGATCTGCTGCTGGGCCTGTGCGGGCGAGATGAAGCCGAACCCGGAACGGGCGGCGAGGTGCGAGCCCGCAGCGAGGGCGCCGGCCGAAAGGCCGAGCTTGGCCGACGCGCGCAGGAACGAGCGACGGTCCATCTTGCCGCGTGCATAGCGGTCGGCGACGTTGGCGAGCCAGAGTTTGCGATCGACGGGATTCATTTCAGGTTTGCCCCCCTTTTGAGCATTTCGGCCCGTTCGTGGGCCGTATTGTTGCGCGGGGCGTGACGCCTCGCGCGTCTGCCTCGGCTCACTGCTTCAGCGAGCCGAGGGTGAGCCCGCGCACCAGATTGCGCTGCACGAGCAGAATGAAGATGAAGGCCGGCAGCATCGCGGCGACGCCGAGCGCGGCCATGTTGCCCCACGCCGTCCCCGTGGAGGTGACGAAGGTGGACGACACCACCGGCACCGTCTTGAGCGAGGTCTGCGTCAGCGTGAGGACGAACAGAAACTCCGTCCACGAGAAGATGAAGCACAGCACCGCCGTGGCCGCGATGCCACCCATCGCCATCGGCGCCACGATCTTGCGGAAGATGGTGAAGCGTGACGCGCCGTCGATCAGTGCCGCCTCGTCGATCTCGGCCGGAATGTCGTCGAAGAAGCTCTTGAGCAGCAGCACCGCCAGCGGCAGGTTCATCAGCGCGTGCACCAGGATGACGCCGATATACGTGTCGAGCAGCCCGAAATTCTTGTAGATGAAGAACATCGGGATCGCGACCGCGACCGGCGGCATCATGCGCGTCGACAGCACGAAGAACACGAAGTGGTGCTGGCCGCGGATGCGCATGCGCGACAGCGCGTAGGACGCCAGCGTCGCGATCACCACCGACAGCAGCGTCGAGAACACGGCGACGATGATGGAATCGTACAGCCGCGGCAGCATGTAGAAGTTGCCGCCGCCCGGCAGCACTTCGAGCCCCTCGATGAAGCCGAAGGAGATGCCGAACACCTCCTGGAAGGACGCGAAATTCCAGTCGAAGCTGGCCAGCTTGGGCGGCAGCGCGAAGATGTCCCGCTCCGGCTTGAACGCCACCGTGATCCAGAAATAGATCGGGAACGCGAAGATGGCGACGACGACCCAGGCGATGAGCGCGCGCACGATGCGTTGTGTGGGGGTCATGATCATCGGATCACCACCTCAACCGAGTCACGTAGACGAAGATGTTCGCCACCACGACGATGATGAAAAGGGCGAACAAGCTGATCGTCGCGCCGTAGCCCCAGTGGATGAAGCTGAACGTCTGCTGCCAGGCATAGAGCGACAGCGTGTAGGTGGCCGTGCCCGGCCCGCCCGACGTCATCACGAAGACGTAGTCGAACATGCGGAACAGGTCGATGCCGCGGATCAGCACCGCGATGGCGATCACCTTGCTCATCATCGGCAGCGTCAGCCGGATGAACATCTGCAGGCTGCTGGCACCGTCGATCATCGCCGATTCGAACGGATCGCGCGGCAGGGCGCGCAGGCCGGCGACGAAGATCAGCACCATGAACGGCGTCCACTGCCAGATATCGGCCAGCATCACGCCCGCCAGCGCCAGCCTCGGGTTGGACAGGATGGCGCCGGTGCCGTCCATCGCCCCGATGCCCTTGAGCACGAAGGGAATGAGGCCGAACTGCGCGTCCTCCATCAGGAGGAACATCATGCCGGTGATGGCCGGCGGGATGACCAGCGTCAGGGTGAGGACGCCGCGCAGGACGCCGAAGCCGCGATCGTCGCTGTCGAGCAGCAGCGCGATGGCCATGCCGAGCACGATCTCGATTGCCAGGCACATGCTCGTATAGCTCAGCGTGACCCACAGCGAGCCCCACATGCGCGGGTCGTCGAACAGCTTCTGCCAATTCTCCCAGCCGACGAATTCGAGACCGCGCTTGCGCGGCACGAACTCATGGAAGGAGAGGTAGATGTTGTAGAAGAGCGGATAGAGCGCGAACACCAGCAGCATCGCGATCAGCGGTGCGAGCCAGATCCAGGGGCTGTCCGTCAGATACCGCCGGCGCCGCGGCGCCCTGCCGGGCCCCCTCAGCGCAATACCTCCCACGGCGGAACCTTGTGGTGCGTCGAGCTGCAACCAAGTCCTCCCTTTACGCTGCCGGTCTTATGGTACGTCGTCGGCTACGCGAACAATAGATGACATTTTTTCCGTGACAAGATCATTTGTTCACAGGCGTCCGTTTGCGCTATCGTGCGCACTGGAGCGAGAATCGAAATGGGCGACCTGGACCCTCCAAGAATGGGCTGCGACGAGGATACCGCGGACTGGCCGGAGCAGCTCGCCGTGCGCATCGCCTGGTGCTACTACGCGCTCGGGCTGACGCAGCAGGACATCGCCAGCCGGCTCGGCATCACGCGCGTGCGCGTCAACCGGCTCCTGGCCGAGGCGCGGCGGCGCGGCATCGTCAAGATTTCGATCACCTCGCCGCTCGCCGAGAACGTCGAGCTGGAGGAGGAATTAAAGCAGGCCTACGGACTCAGCGAGGCGCGGGTCGTGCTCGCGGCCGGCAACGACGCCGCCATCGCGGCGACCTTGGGCGTGGCCGGGGCGGAGATGCTGGCCGACCAGTTCCGCGACAACACCACCGTGGGCATCGGCTGGGGCATCACGTTGCGCGCCTTCGCGGACGCGATGCCGGAGCGCCCGCTCACTGGCGCGTCCGTGGTGGCGCTGCTCGGCTCGCTCACGCGGCGCTCCTCCATCGACGCCTACGTGTCGGCCACCGCGTTGGCGCAGCGGCTGCATGCGGAGTGTTTCGTCATGCCCGGCCCGATCATCTGCGACAGCGAGGCGAGCCGGCGGACGCTGGAGCGCCAGCCGATGATGCGCGAAGTGCAGGAGCGCGCATCCGCCGCAGCCATCGCCATCGTCAGCATCGGCGGGCTCGACAGCGGGACGATCCGCCAGGCCGGCTTCATCGACGAAGACCAGTTGAAAAGCGTGCGAAGCGCAGGCGCCGTGGGCAATTTCCTGGGTCACTACATCGACGAGAACGCGCAGATCGTCGACCACCCGATCAACCAGCGCGTCCTCGGAATGCGGCCGGACAGGCTGAAGGCGATCGAACGGCGCGTGATGATTTCCGGTGGAGAGATGAAAGTTCCCGCGTTGCGCGCTATTTTGCGTGCGGGCCTGTTGACCGCGATCGTCACCGATCAGGACAGCGCACGAGCCCTCCTCCAAGATATCGACGATAAGGACCATTCATGAACGATGCCGAGCGTGCCCTCAGAGGCGAAATTATCAGAACCTGTCTTGCGATGGAGGAGCGCGGCATCAACCAGGGAACGTCCGGTAACGTTTCGGCGCGCTGGAATGACGGTCTGCTGATCACCCCCTCCGGTCTCGCCTATGCCACGATGGCGCCGGAAGACATCATCTTCCTCACGATGGACGGCACCGCGCACGGGCCGCACGCACCCTCGACCGAGTGGCGCTTCCACCTCGACATCATGCGCGAGCGCGCGGACGTCGATGCCATCGTGCACGCTCACCCGCCTTATCTGACCGGCCTGTCGATGCTCAACAAGGACATCCCGGCCGTGCACTACATGATCGCGGCGGTGGGCGGCCCGTCGGTGCGCTGCGCGCCCTACGCCACCTACGGCACGGAAGAGTTGTCGCGCAACGCGCTGGCGGCGCTGGACGGGCGCATGGGCTGCATCCTCGCCAACCACGGCGTGATCGCGTGCGGGGCGAACCTCGGCAAGGCGCTGTGGCTCGCGCGCGAGATGGAAACGCTGGCGCAGCAATACACCATCGCCGTTTCGGTCGGCACGCCGGTCGTGCTGTCGGACGCGGAGATCGCCAACGTCATCGAGAAGTTCAAGAGCTACGGCCCCAAGCGCAAGGACGAAGCGGCGCTGAAGGTCGAGGCCCCTGCCGCCGCGCCCGAGCCGGCCCCCGCCCCGGAACCCGAGCCCGAACCGGAGCCGACCCCCGCGCCAGCGCCTGCGCCGGCGAAGGCAGCCGCGGCAAAGCCGGCACCGCGCCGCGCCGCGAAGAAGCCCGCCCCCGCCGCGACCGCCAAGGCACCGGCTTCCAAGGCATCCAAGCCCGCCGCCAAGCCCGCGCCCCGCAAGCAGGCCGCGAAGGCCGCGGCGGCTGCCGAGACCACGGTCGCAGCCGAGCCCGCCCCCGCGCGCGGCAAGAAAGCGTCCGCCCGCGCCGCCACGAAGGCGCCCAAGGCCACTGCGGCGCCCGCCGCCACGCCGTCGGCGGACCAGCCCGCCGAAGCAGCACCGGCAAAGGGAAGCAGAACCGCTTCAAAGGTGGCGCGAAAAAAGCCGGTGGCGCGTCCGGCACGCGCCAACTCCAAGACCGCCGGCTGAAACGCGAGCAGCGTCGGCGTCCCCGCCGCGCCCGCTAGAGAACGGTCCGCTCGAAGCGAAACGCTCGAGCGGATCGCAGCGTCCTCGCCCATCGGGCGATGGGCGCGCGAAAGAGCACGCTGGCGGGGCTCAGCCCCGCCAGACCTCCGGGTTGATCATGTGGATCGGCGCACCCGCCGCGAAGGCGACGATCTGATCGTAGATGTCGGCGAACTGCAGATCGAGTTCGTCCTCGGTGACGTATCCGATGTGGGGCGTCGCGATCACCGCCGGATGGCTGAGGACGGGGTCGCTCGCGTCGACGAGCGGCTCGGTGTCGAACACGTCGAGCGCCAGCGTGCCGGGCCGTCCCGCCGCCAGCGCCGCCGCAAGGGCGCCGGGCGCCACCAGCCCGGCGCGCGAGGTGTTCACGAACGTCGCCGAGGGCTGCATGGCGAGGAGATCGTCCGCCGTGACGATGCCGCGCGTCTCGGGTGTCAGCCGCACATGGATGCTGACGAAATCGCACTGCGAAAAGAACGCCTCGCGGCTCGCGGCAACCGCCTCGCCCGCGGCGTTCGCCCGCGCGCGTCCCGCCTCCGATCCCCACCACACGACATTCATGCCGAAAGCGCGCGCCAGGTTGGCGGCGAGCCCGCCGATGCCGCCATAACCGTAGATGCCGAGGGTGCACCCCCTGAGCGTGCGGCCGATGCCGGCCTGCCAGCGCCCCGCCTTGACGGCGGCGAACTGCGCCGGCAGCTGCCGCGCGCTCGCCAGCATCAGCGCGATGGTCAGCTCGGCGGTGGGCGCGGAAGGCGCAGCGGCCGGCATGTTGGACGACACCAGCACGCCGTTGCGCGTAGCGCCGGCCACATCGACGTGCGGATAGCCGCCGCGCAGGCTGATCAGCTTCAACCGGGGCAGCCGGTCGATCAGCGTTCCGGGGACCTGCGTGCGCTCGCGGAACAGCACCAGCGCCTCGGCCTCCGCCAGCCGCGCCGCCAGCGCGTCCTCCTGCTCCACGTGGTCGGTGTGGACGGTCACGTCGTGGCCCGCCAGCCTGGCGAAACTCGGCAGCGTGCGCAGCGTGTCGAACCAATCGTCGAGAATGTGAACCTTCATGACCGCTCCTTCGCGGGGTGGGCACGGCGCATCACCGGCGACATCACCTTGTCCGACACCGGGATGTCGAACACCGCCGCCCCGCCTTCGCGGGCGAAATCCTCGATCAGGCGCGGCAGCGCGGCAAGGTCGGTGACGCGCTCGCCGGCCAGCCCGAAGCCGCGCGCCACGGCGGCGAGGTCGGTGCGCCCGAACACGGCGCCCCGGTCGGAGATCCCCTCCGCGCGCAGCTTGTGGATTTCCGAGCCGTAGGCGCCGTCGTTGAACACGACGATCAGGATGTTGAGCCCGTGGCGGCGGATCGTCTCCAGCTCCTGCACATGCATCAGCAGGCTGCCGTCGCCGTCGAACATCACCACCGTCTCGTCGGGGCGGGCGGCGGCGACGCCCATGGCGAACGAGATGCCGTTGCCGATGGCGCCGAACTCGCGGATCGTCAGGAACTTCTCGTAGGGGCGCGAGGGCATCTGCGCGAAGAAGTACGAGCAGTGGCCGGACGAATTGACCATTTGCCAGTGCGCCGGCAGGTGCGCCTCCAGCGCCGCCACCGCATCGCGCGGGTCGAGCACGTCCGGCTCCGGCGCGAAGGGGTGCGGGTCGGCCGGCTCGGTGCGGATGCGCGCCGCGAGCCCCGTGCTGCGCCAAGCCGCCGGGCGCGGCGGGAGCGCCGCAATCACGGCCTCGACGCCCAGCGCCGCATCCGCGCGCAGATGCAAGTCCGCCGCGATGCGCCCTTGCGACAGCGTGCGCGGCTCGATGTCGATCTGCAGCACCCGCGCCTTGGGCCACAGCGCGCCGCCCTCCGAATTGTGCCGCGCGAGGGATCCGCCGACCGCGACGACGAGATCCGCCTCGCCGAAGCATTCCCAGGCGATGGCGCTCGAAAATCCGCCCGCCACGCCGAGCGAGAACGGATCGTCGTGGAAGAGGCCGCGGGCCGGCAGCGTCGTGGCGAGCAAGCCGTCGCAGCGCTCGGCGAGGGTACGGCAGGCCGGCCCCGCCGCCGCTGCGGCGGCGCCGAGGCCCGCCATCACGATCACCTTGCCCGCCGCCGCGATCGCCGCCGCCGCGCGCGCCACGTCGTCCGGGTGCGGCGGCATCGGCGACAGGCGCGGCGCGATCTCGCGCGAGGAGGCGGGCAGGTCCGGCGGACCGCTCCACGGCTGCGCCTGGAGGTCGAACGGGACGCCGAGCACGATGGGCCGCCGCTCGCGCCGGGCATCGAGGAAGGCGTCGCGGATCGCGGCCGGCATCCGCGGCACGTGATGCAGGGGGCGGTAGGCGGCCCCCGTCGCCGTCACCAGCGGGGCCTGGTCGATCTCCTGATTGTACCAGGCGCTCTTGAGGGGCGCCTCGCCGGCGAAGACGACCAGCGGCAGACCCGCGCGCACCGCCGCCGGCAGCGCCGTCATCAACTGCGTCAGGCCGGGCCCGCAGGTGACGGTGGCCACCCCCACTTCGCCGCTCTTCCTCGCGTAGGCCATCGCCGCGGCGACGGCGCAGTGCTCGTGACGCACGGCGATCATGCGGCTGCCGCGCTCGGCGAGGCGGGTGGCGAAATTCATGTTGGCGTCGCCCAGCAGGGCGAAGAACGTGCCGACCTCCTCGCGCGCGAAGGTCTCGGCGAGGATGTCGAAGACGTGGGTGCCGGCGGCGTCCATCACGCGGCCCCCAGGAGGCGCTCGGGCACCAGCACCTCGCCGCGCGCGATCAGCCTTGCGGTGCGCACGACGCCGGCGGAGCGGAAGTCGAGCACTCCGTCGTCGAGCCGATAGTCGACGGTGACCTCGATGGTGCCCACCGGATGCTCGAACCTGACGATGGCCGGCGCCGGGGCGATGGGCCGCGCGATCCCCTCCGCGATGCTGCCCGGCACCAGCGCGCAGGCGGCAAGGCACTGCGAGCCGGTGATGGCCAGGGTCGGATGGCAGGCCCAGGGCATGAAATAGCGCGCCTTGAGGTTGGCATCGCCCGTGGGCGGGGCGATCAGTCCGATCTTGGGTGTCACCGATTTGCCGACGTCGCCGAGCCCCATGCGCCGGCCCGCCTCCAGACGGCGCGGCTCCATGGCGGCGAAGAGGTCGTTCATCAGGTCGAGCTCTTTCTGGCTCTCGTCGCAGGTGATGCCGAAATCGGCCGCCCGCGCGATCATCATCGGCATCGCGACGTCGATCAGCGTCACCCAAATGCCGTCGATCTCCTCGCGCACCTTGCCGGTGGGCAGCATCGACCCGGTACCGGAGCCGACCACGTCGAGGAAGTTGAGCCCGATGGGCGCCGCCGTGCCCGGCACGCCGTCGATGGCGACATCGCCCTCGTAGTTGACCCGCCCGCCCGGCGTCTCCACCACCGCCTCGATCAGCGCGCCGGTGTTGACGGCGCGGATGCGCACGCGGGTGCGCTCGCCCGTCACCGGCACGAGCCCCATCTCGATCGCCGCCGGGCCGACGCCGATCAGGATGTTGCCGCAGGTCGGCCGGTAGTCGACCAGCGCCTCGTTGACGGCCACCTGGGCGAAGAAATAGTCGACATCGGCGGCCGGATCCTCCGAGGCGCTCAGCATCGCGACCTTGGTGGTCACCGCGTTGCCGCCGCCGAGCCCGTCGATGTTGCGCGGGTTGCCGGCGCCCATCACCTTGATCAGCACCTCGGACAGGACATCGCGGTCGGCCGGCAAATCGGCGCGGCGGAAGTAGGCGCCGCGCGAGGTGCCGCCACGCAGGAAATGAAATGGGATCGCGACCTGTGTCATCGCTGCGGCATCCTTCCGGTCAACGGCCTCGCCTCAAAACCCTACGCCGGCACGAAGCCGGCGGGAAATTGCCTCGCGCCGCCGTTCCGCCTGGCGTGCGGACCGCTCCGCGCACGGCGGCTACCCGTTGCCCTCGTCCCGCGCGCGGCGGGCCGCTCGCACCTTGAGGACGCGCGCGAACAGCGGCGCCAGGGTGATGACGAGCATCATGCGTGTCAGGTGGTGGACGACGACATAGCCGAGGTCTGCGCCGGCGATGATGGCGAGCACCGCCATCTCCGCCTGTCCGCCCGGCGCGAAGGCGAGGAAGGCATCGAACGGACCCTGCAGGCCGAGGAGCACGACGATCTCGGTGAACACCGCCGCCAGCCCCGCCAGGATCGCCACGAAGACGATGCCCGCGAGCACGTCGCGCCGCAGTTCGTACAGCGTCACCCCGACATAGCCGACCCCGATACCGATGCCGATGCCGAACTGCGCCGCCAGGATCGCCTCCGCCGGCGGGCGCGTGTGGATGAAGCCGGAGAGCGACAGCGCGCCTGCCAGGATCATCGGCCCCAGGATGGAGGCGCCGAACAGGCCGAGCCGCTCGCCGCCCTTCCAGCCGATGATGGCCGCCAGCACCATCAGCAGCATTTCCACCGGCGGCTCGTCCGCCGCCGGCGCGCCGATGGGATTGCTCAGCGACGCGTCGAAGAATTGGATGAGGATGAACGGGACCACCGTCACGATGATCAGGACGCGCGTCGCGTGCACCAGCGACAGGGCACGCGGATCGCCGCCCGCCTCGGTGCCGAAGATGACCATGTCCTGCAGCCCACCGGGCATGGCGGCATACCAGGAGGTGACGGGGTCGAACCCGCAGACGTGGCGGAAATAGGGCACTCCGATTGCCGCGATCAGCGCCAGATAGATCGGCAGCAGCGCGACGGAGGCCATCATGTCGGGGAGTTGCGCCACCACCGTCGGGGTAATCGAGGCGCCGACCGCGACGCCCAGGATGGTGCGCGCGCCGATCCCCACCTGCCCCAGCCCCTTCAGCGGGCAGCCGACCAGCGCGGCGATCAGGCAGGCGAACATCGGCCCGAACAGGAAGGGCAGCGGCAGGCCGAGGGACCAGAAGACGAGGACGCCGACCGCCGCGAGCGCGACCGTCAGGGCCCGCCGGGCCAGCGGGCGTTCACCGAGCTTGGGAAAAGGGTTCATTGATTGCTACTGTATCCAGGTGCATACTATAGCATGCACAAGCGGAACCGCACAACGAGGCTCCCGTGCCACCTTCATCGGGCCCCCGAAAGGTGAGCGAGCGCACGAGCACGGCGCAGGACGCCTATGCCCGGCTCGTCGCCGAAATCCGCTCCGGCACGCTGCGCCCCGGCGCGCGGCTGACGGAGACCGAACTCGCCACCCGCTTCGGCATCAGCCGGACGCCGGTGCGCGAGGCGATCCGCCAGCTCGAGGCGGAGGGGCTCGTGGTGCACCAGCCGCGCGTCGGCGCCGCGCTGCGGGCGCTGGACTACGCCGAAGTCACCGAGCTCTACGAGATGCGCGCGGTCCTGGAAGGCACGGCGGCCCGCCTCGCCGCCCGCGCCGCCTCGCAGGTGGAGCTGGCCGAACTCGGCGCCATCAACGAGGACATGGCCGCCGCGACCGGCAATGCCGAACGGCTCTACCACCTCAACAAGCAGTTCCACGCCGCCCTGCTCGACGCCGCCAAGAACCGCTTCCTCGTCGCCGCCATGGGTGCGATCCACAAGACGATGCTGATCCTCGGCCCCTCGACCATGGAGGAGGCGGAGCGCGCGGCGGCGGCGCTCGGGGAGCATCGACAGGTGCTGGACGCGCTCGCCGCGCGGGACGGCGGCTCCGCCGAGATGCTGATGCGCGGCCACATCGAGGCGGCACAGCGGGTGCGACTGCGCCAGTTCCGCGCCCGCTCGATGGCCGGTCCGCCCCCGTGAGTGCCCCCGCCCCGCACTACGACGTCATCGTCGCCGGCGCCGGCAACGCGGGCCTGTCGGCGGCCATCGTGGCGGCCGAGGCCGGGGCGCGCGTCCTGGTGCTGGAAAGCGCGCCGCCCGCCTATCGCGGCGGCAACTCGCGCCATACGCGCAACTTCCGCTGCATGCACGAGGGCCCGCTCGCCGTGCTCACCGGCCGCTATGGCGAGGACGAATATCTCGACGACCTGATGCGCGTCACCAAGGGCAAGACGGACGCGGACCTCGCCCGCCTCGTGATCCGCAACTCGCCCGACTGCCTCGCCTTCATGCGGGCACACGGCGTCCACTTCCAGCCGTCCCTGTCGGGCACGCTGTCGCTGTCGCGCACCAACGCGTTCTTCCTGGGCGGCGGCAAGGCGCTCATCAACGCCTACTGCAACGCCGCCACCGACCTCGGCATCGCCATCGCCTACGAAACCGAGATCCGGCATGTCGTCGTTGGCGAGGGCGGCGGGTTCGAGGCGCTGGAGGTGGAGGTCGCCGGCGAGCGCCGCATCGTCGCCGGCCGCACGCTGGTGCTGGCGGCGGGCGGCTTCGAGGCCAACCTCGACTGGCTCGCCGAGGCGTGGGGGCCGGCCGCGCGCAACTTCCTGATCCGCGGCACGCCCTACAATCGCGGCGCCGTGTTGCGCGACATGCTGGACCAGGGCGCCGCCTCGGTGGGCGATCCGACCCAGTGCCACTGCGTCGCCATCGACGGGCGCGCGCCCAAGTTCGACGGCGGCATCGCCAGCCGGCTCGATTGCGTGCCGTTCTCCATCGTCGTCAACAAGGACGGGCGCCGCTTCTACGACGAGGGCGAGGACGTGTGGCCCAAGCGCTATGCGATCTGGGGCCGCCTCGTCGCCGCGCAGCCCGACCAGGTGGCGTTCTCCATCATCGATGCGAAAAGCGCGGACCTGTTCATGCCCTCGCTCTACCCGCCCGTCACCGCCGACACACTGGCCGAGCTGGCGGCAAAGCTCGGCCTGCCGGCGGCCGCGCTGGAGGAGACCGTGGCCGGCTACAACGCCGCCTGCCGGCCGGGCGCCTTCGACCCCACCGAGCTCGACGGCCTCGCCACGGAGGCCCTCGCCCCGGCAAAAACCAACTGGGCGCGGCCCATCAACGAGCCGCCCTTCTGCGGTTACATGCTGCGGCCGGGGGTGACGTTCACCTATCTCGGCCTCAAGGTGGACGAGAGCGCGCGGGTGATGGGTCCGCGCGGGCGCTACCCCAATATCTGGGCGGCGGGGGAGATCATGGCCGGCTCCATCCTGGGCGAGGGCTATCTCGCCGGCTTCGGCATGACCATCGGCGCCGTGTTCGGCCGCATCGCCGGCCGCGAAGCCGCCGCCGTGGCGAACGCATGACGGAAATCGCGACGCCCGCCAGCGCGGCCACCGACGAGGCGCGGCGGCAGGCCGAGATCTGCAACGCCTGCCGCTATTGCGAGGGCTATTGCAGCGTCTTTCCGCTGATGTTCCGCTCGCGCACCTTTGCCGATGCCGACATCGTGGAGTTGGCCAACCTCTGCCACAACTGTCGCGGCTGCTACTACGCCTGCCAGTATGCGCCGCCGCACGCGTTCGCGCTCAACCTGCCGCGCGCCCTCGCCGAGGTGCGGGCCGAGAGCTGGCAGCGCTACGCCTGGCCGAGCGCCCTGGCGCGGCTGTTTCAACGCAGCGGCGTGGCGCTGGTGGTCGCCATCGTGCTGGCCGTCGCGGCGATCTTCCTCGCCATGGGCGCGCTGCGGCCCACCGGCGGGCGCGGCTTCTACGCGGTCCTCTCCCATGGCGCGATGGTAGCGATCTTCACGCCGCTCTTCCTGCTGCCGTTCCTGGCCATGGCGCGCGGCCTCGCCCGCTACTGGCGCGAGGTGGGGGGCGAGCGGGTGCGCCTCGCCGACCTCGCCGCCGCCACGGGCGGCGCCGCGCGGCTCGACAATCTCGCCGGCGGCCACGGCGAGGGCTGCAATTTCGAGGCGGGCGACCGCTTCACCAACACCCGCCGCTTCGCCCACCAGGCGACGGCGGCCGGCTTCCTCCTGTGCTTCGCCGCCACGGCGAGCGGCACGCTCTACCACTACGGGCTCGGCTGGGAGGCGCCCTATTCGCTGTTCAGCCTGCCGAAGCTTTTCGGCGTGCCGGGCGGCGTGCTGCTCACGGCGGGGGCGCTGGCCCTCGGTCTCCTCAAGGTGCGGGCCGACCCGGACCTCGGCGCGCCGGACCTTTGGGGCGGCGACATCGCCTTCGTCCTCACGCTGGCGCTGACCGGGGCCACCGGGCTGATGCTGTACGCGGCGGGCGGCACGCCGCTGGTGCCGGTCATCCTGGCCCTGCACCTCGGCACCGTGGCGGCGTTCTTCCTCACCACGCCCTATTCCAAGATGGCGCACGCCTTCTACCGCTTCGCCGCGCTGGTGCGCGACGCGCAGCGGCGGCGCTAGGGCATAACAAATCGCGACGCCAAGCCGATCGGCTTGGCTGGAAAAGGCGTTAAACCGCGATCCGCGCTATTCGCCCGCGCGAAACACCGGCAGGAGGCGCGCGGCGATGGCTTCGACGGCTTCGTCGTCCTGCGCCTTCACGCCCGAATCGGCCATGCGGCGCTGCCAGTCGGCGGTGGCCGACGCCATCGCGTTGGGCAGGCCGAGATCGGCGAGCGTCTTCGCCACCTCGTCCATCTCCGCGGCGCGGCGGGCGCCGTGGGTGAGGGAGCGCTCCAGGTTGTAGGCGGTCTGCTTGGGCCAGTCGGTGCCGGGGTGGCTCTTCATGAGCGAGGCCAGCACCTCCTCGCTCACCCCCGCGGCGGACGCGGCGATCATGCATTCGGCGGTCAGCGCCTCCAGCCCCTTCACCATCACCGAGCGGATCATCTTGATGGAGGAGGCCGCGCCCACCTCGCCCTCGACCACGCGCGGCGCCATGGGCAACCCTTCCAGCACCGGCGCCACGTCGTGCGCATGGGGGCCGGCCAGAAGCAGCGGCACCATGTTGCGCTTGGGATAGACCGGCGCCAGGACCGCCACGTCCACATAGCGCCCGCCCGCCGCCTCGATCAGCGCGGCCGCGCGGCGCTTGGAGGACGGGGCGCACGAGTTGAGATCGCACCAGAAGGCGCCCTTGCGCAGATGGGGCGCCGCCGCCTCCGCCGCCGCGACGGCCTGGTCCGCCGTCACCACGCACAGCACGAGATCGGCATCGGCGACCGCTTCCGCCGACGTCGCCGCCCCCGACAGCCCCAGCGCCTCGTAGCGGGCGGCCATCTCGTCCGCGCTCGCCGCATCGGCCGACTTCACGTCGAATGCGCGCATCCGGCGCGCACCGGCGCCCCAGCCGGAGACGATGGCGCCGCCGGCCTCTCCCATACCGATGAAGGCCACGTTGGGCCGATTGTCGCCGCGCATGTCGGCCATCGTCAGAACTCCTCGGGCCAGTAAAGCCGCATCGGATTATAAACCAGCAGCGCGCGCTGCAGCGACGGCGTCGGTGCGATGCGCGGGATCATGTCGGTCAACACGCCGTCGTCCGGCATGTGCGAGACCATGTTGGGGTGCGGCCAGTCCGTCCCCCACAGCACGCGGTCGGGGAAGCGCTCCACCAGGGTGCGGGCGAAGGGCACGACATCGTCATAAGGCGGGCCGGCGACCGTCAGCCGTTCCGGGCACGACACCTTCACCACCATTTGCGGATTGTCGGCCATGAAGGCGACGAAACGCTGAAACCCCGGCGCCTCGATTCCGGCGCCGACATCCGGCCGGCCCATATGGTCGATCACCACCGTGCCCGGCAGCGAGGCGAGGAAGGGGGCGAGGTCTTCCAGGTCCTGGCCCTCGAAATAGACCACCGTGTGCCACCCGCGCGCCACGATGCGGGCCGCAATCGCCTCGAACACCTCGCGCGGCGTCGCATCCACCAGGCGCTTGACGAAGTTGAAGCGCACACCGCGCACGCCCGCTTCGTGCAGCGCATCCAGCTCGCCCTCGCTCACCTCGGGGCCGACGATGGCGATGCCGCGCGCCAGCCCGCCGGACGCGCGCAGCGCGTCGCAAAGCGCGCTGTTGTCGCGGCCGTGGCACGTCGCCTGGACAATCACGTTGCGCGAGAAGCCCAGATGGTCGCGCAGCGCGAACAGCGTCTCCTTGGGCGCATCGACGGGGGTGTATTTGCGCTCGGGCGCGAAGGGGAACACCGCCGCCGGGCCGAACACGTGGCAATGCGCGTCGACGGCATCGGCGGGCGGCCGGAAGTCCGGCACCTTGGGGTCGGGGTGGAAGGCCAGATAGTCGCTCACGCCACCTTACCCCGCCGCTTCGCTGCCGCCGCCACTTACGCCGCCGCCTCGGCGGGCACGGGAAACACCGTGCCGTCGAAGATCTTGCGCGCCGTGCGCAGCACCTCGGTGCGCGCGACTTCGCCGTCCTCGAGGTGGGCGATCACCGTCATCTCGCCGGTCGGATGCTCGATGGAGAGGGCTTTTTGCGCCCCGTCCGGCACCACCGCCATGTCGGCGCCCACCGCGCCGGGGATGAGGCAGGCCGTCGCGACGCTGACCGCGCCGAGCACGCCGATGGATTTGTGGCACCTGTGGGGGATGAAGGTGCGCGTGGAGATGGAGCCGCCCGCCCGCGCGGGGCTCACCATCGTCATCTTCGGCACCGATTTCTCCCGCACGTCGCCGAGGTTCATCAACGGGCCGGCGGCGAGGCGGATCGTCTCCAGCTTTTCGCGCAGCGCCGTGTCGGCCTCCAGCGCTGCCGGCGTCTCGTCGCCGGCGACGCCGAGATCGGCCGCCGCGATCACCACGCACGGCATGCCGTTGTCGATCATCGTGACGCGGACCCCCGCCACCTCGTCGGACGCATTGCCGGTGGGCAGCAGCGCGCCGCAGGAGGAGCCGGCCGTGTCCTGGAACGCGATGGGGATCGCCGCCGCGTGGCCGGGCACCCCGTCGATGCGCGCCGTGCCCTCGTAGACCACCGCGCCGCCCGCCGTCGGCACCCGCGCCACGGCGATCTGCCCGGTGTTCTCCATGAAGATGCGCACCGTCGTCTCGCCCTCGGCAGCGGCCACCAGGCCGCGCTCGATGGCGAAAGGACCGACGCCGGCGAGGATGTTGCCGCAGTTCTGCGCGTCGGTGACGATGGGCCGGTCGACGAACACCTGCAGGAACAGATAGTCGACGTCGACGCCCGGCCGTGCCGAGGGCTGCACCACCGCCACCTTGGAGGTCAGCGGATCGGCGCCGCCCATGCCGTCGATCTGGCGCGGGTCCGGCGAGCCCATCACGCCGAGCAGCACCCGCTCGCGCGCCGCCGTGTCAGCCGGCAGGTCGAAGGCGAGGAAATAGCCGCCCTTCGACGTCCCGCCGCGCATCCACATCGCCCGCAAGCCGCTAGACATATTTGAGCCCCTTCTCGGCCAGGCGCTCGCGCATGCCGTAGAGGTCGAGGCCGAGCTCGCCCGCGGCGAGGCGCCGGCGCTTTTCCTCCTCCGCCGCGAGGCGCTTGCGGGCGCCGGCGAGCGCCTCCGCCGCCGAGCCGCGCGGCACCACGCACACGCCGTCGTCGTCGGCCACGATCACATCCCCCGGATTGACCAGCGCCCCGCCGCACACCACCGGCACGTTGACCGAGCCGATGGTCTCCTTGACCGTCCCTTGCGCCGAGACCGCGGCGGACCAGACGGCAAAGCCCATCGCGGTGAGGTCGCGCACGTCGCGCACGCCGGCATCGATGACCAGCGCCCGGCACCCGCGCGCCATGGCCGAGGTGGCGAGGAGGTCGCCGAAATAGCCCATGTCGCAGGGCGCGGTAGGGGCGAGGACGAGAACGTCGCCCGCCTGTAGCTGCTCGATGGCGACGTGCAGCATCCAGTTGTCGCCCGGCGGGGCGGAAATGGTCACGGCCGAGCCCGCCACCGACGCACCGGCGAAGATCGGGCGCATCCGCGCCGCCATCAGCCCGGTGCGGCCCTGCGCCTCGTGCACCGTCGCGACGCCCGCCTCGCCGAGCGCCGCGATGACGTCTTCCCCCGCCCGTTCGATATTCTGAACCACGACGCCCATTGCGCCCTCCTCTTGTTTGCGGCGTATGCGCGCCCAGCGTCCGCTTCCGCCGCTTTCGGGTCATCTATGCACAAATCGCCGTGCCCCCGTCGATGCCTTAGCAATCAGGTGCTAAACCTCGTTGGGAGAAGAGCGTCCGTGCAGCGTTTCGCTGTGCGGAAACGCCGTTGGGGAGGAACAGATGTCTAAGTTGAGAACCCTTTTCGCGATCGCCGTCCTTGCCGCCTCGGCGAACGGGGTCGCCGCGCAGGAAGTGACGCTGACCATGTCGCATTTCCTGAGCCCGAACTCCGCGCCGCACAAGGACTTCCTGCAGCCCTGGGCCGACCGCATCGCCGAAGAGTCGGACGGGCGCATCAAGGTCGAGATCTTCCCGGCCATGTCGATGGGCGGCGCGCCGCCGGAGCTCTACCGCCAGCTGCGCGACGGCGCGGCCGACATCGTGTGGACCGTCACCGGCTATACGCCCGGCGTGTTCCCGCGCTCGGAAGTGTTCGAGCTGCCGACGGTGCACACCAACTCGGCCGAGACCACCGACCTCGCGATCCAGGACACCTTCGACCTCATCGCCGAGGACTATAAGGACATCCATCCCCTCCTGGTGCACGTCAACGCGGGCAACGCGATCCACCTGGTGGACGGTTGCGTCGACACCGTGGCGGACCTGGAAGGCAAGAAGCTGCGCACGCCGACGCGCACCGGCGGCTGGCTGATCGAGGCGTGGGGCGCCGAGCCGGTCGGCATGCCCGTCCCCGAGCTGCCGCAGGCGCTGTCGCGCGGCGCCGTCGACGGGGCGCTGATCCCGTTCGAGATCGTGCCGCCGCTCGGCGTCCACGAATTGACCAAGTGCTCGGTGACCGGCGCCGAAAACCAGCGCTTCGGCACCGCCGTGTTCCTGTTCGCCATGAACAAGGAGCGCTACGAGAGCCTGCCCGACGACCTCAAGGCGATCATCGACAACAACTCCGGCGCGGCCATCGCCGACGACGCCGGCGTGCTCTGGGACCAGATCGAGGTGCCGGGCGAGGAAGCGCAGAAGGGCACCGGCAGCCCGATCCACGCGCTCGACGCGGAGACCACCGCCGAGTTCGACCGGATCGCCGAGACCGTCGTGCAGCGCTGGATCGCCGACATGGACGCCAAGGGCATCGACGGCGCGACCCTGGTCGACACGGCGCGCGAGGCCGTCGCCCGCCACGGCTCCTGATCACCGGACGGGGCGCCTCGGCGCCCCGCCCCGCAACGGAGGGGACATGGCGCGCGCACTGCACCGCCTCACCACCTTGTGGGCCCTTCTGGGCGGCGCCGGGCTGTTGGCGATCATGGTCGTCACCACCACGAACGTCGCCGCCTTCCTCGCCGATGCGGCGGCCGAGCTGTTCGGTGCGGACGTGGCCGCCCTGTCCGGCTACGAGGACTTCGTGCGCCTCATGATCGGCCCGAGCGCGCTGGCGTTCCTACCCTATTGCCAGCTCCAGCGCGGCCACGTCGCCGTCGACATCTTCGTCGACCAGCTGCCCGGGCGCGTGCAGCGCGCGATGGACCGCTTCTTCTGCCTGGCCATGGCCCTTCTGGCGCTCTTCCTCCTCTATTCGATGACGCTGGGGATGCTCGAAACGCGCAGCGACCAGGTGGTGACCGCGGTGATCGGCTGGCCGGAGTGGCCGTTCTACGCGCCGGGCCTCGTCTCGCTGGCCCTGTGGGCCGCCGTGTCGCTGACCCAGGCGTTCGGCAGAGATACCGCCGATGGGTGAGCGCGAGCTGATCGGCATCGGCGGGATCGGCGTCCTCTTCGTGCTGCTGGCTCTGCGGGTG
>JAUIJH010000039.1 GCA_030431335.1 Alphaproteobacteria bacterium | reverse complement strand
TTTTGTCAGAGGATTTCAAAAATGATGCCCTGGCAGCTTCGCATATTGCAGCTGGGGAGGCTTTCCGGGTGTCGCTGAGATATTGGGCTGAATTTGTTCATGCTAATTCCCGCATGACATTCAAGGAGTTTTTGCTGATCACTGTAGAGAATTTTCTATTGAGCCAGCATTTCGGGTTTGCGGCGGCACGCTACTCTGAAGGAAAACTTAGACTTAGGGTGACAATTGAAGACACCGGACTTGTTTCCTTGCTACCAGATGCGAACAGGGTTTGGAGCCCAATTGTTACACCGGATCGCCTTGACTCTGCACTTTCGTTGAGCAAAGATACAACGATCTTGTTTTGTGCTCTTAGCATTCTGCACGTGTGCCGTGAACGCGAGGCTCTGGCCGCCGGCAAGAACACGGCCCGCGCCTTCCGCGGCGACGAGGAGCTCGATTGCATGGCGCACGCCCCGTGCCCGGGCGTAACCGCCCGCCGATGCCTTCATGGCGTCTCGTCCCTTTCGCCGGCGCACCGTCACGCCGCTTAGTGAGCATTTGCTCATTCTTGTTGATCGATTGATCTATAAAAATTCCGAACGTTGCAAGTAGAATGTTGATCGGGGCAAAACGGGGCGTGGAAATGGACAAGCCAGTCGAGCGCGCGCCTGTCGCGGCAGCAACACGCGACGCGCGCCGCCGGCTGCCGCCCGGCGAGCGACGCCAGCAGATCGTCGACGGCGCGGTGGCGTTCTTCGCCGAGGTCGGGCTCGAGGGGAACACCCGCGACCTGGCGCGCCGGCTCGGCGTCACGCAATCGCTCATATTCCGGTACTTCGCCACCAAGGACGATTTGATCGAGGCGGTCTACGAGCAAGTCTACCTGGAGCGCCTGTCACCCGATTGGCCGGACAGGCTGACCGACCGCACGACCCCGCTCCGCGACCGGCTGCTGGACTTCTACACGCAGTACAGCGCCTTGATCTTCCAGTCCGAATGGATGCGGATCTTCATGTTCTCCGGCCTCGCGGGGGCCGCGCTCAACCGGCGCTACCTGCAGCAGCTGAGCGGCGTCCTCCTGAAGCCACTGCTCGCCGAGGTCGCCGACGCCGCGACCCGCGGGCCAACGCCCACCATGGAGGACATCTGGAACCTCCACGGCGGCATCGTCTATATCGGCATCCGCCAACACATCTACGGGATGCCCTGCCCCGACGACCCGTCGGAAGCGATCGAGCGGGCGATCGACCGCTTCCTCTGCGCCTTCGGCGTCGCCTAGCCGCCGCAGTCGCGGGGCCCGTGGCCCATGGGCAAGCGCCCCTACTGGAACTTCGCGTTGATGGCAGCGAGCTTGTCCGCGCCGGGGCAAAGCTCCGACATCGGCATCGCGTTCAGCGGGCGGGCGGTCGTTCCGAGCGTCGCATGCAGATCCTGCTCCGCGGGATCGAGATAGAGAAGGCCGGTTGCCACCTCCCCGCGCGCCGCCCGGCTGCGGATCGCCGTCAGGGCAGAATCCGCGTCCTCCGGGTCATGATCGGCGTCGAGCCGGTTGAGGCGCAGCGTCGAGCCGTCATGCAGCAACACGTCGCGCGTTTCGCCCGCGGCAAGCTCGGCGCGGATCTCGTTCTCCAGCGGAACGAAGTCGACCCGGTCCAAGGCCTCGTTGTGCGCGCGCACGTATTCGTAGCCCTTCGTGGAGGCCGCGTGGTTGTTGAAGGTCACGCAAGGGCTGATGACGTCGAGCAGCGCGAAGCCGTTGTAGTGGATCGCGGCCTTGATGAGCGGCTTCAGCTGCGCCTTGTCGCCGGAGAAGGAGCGGGCGACGAAGCCGGCGCCGAGCGTGATCGCCAATTGGCACAGGTCGATCGGATCGAACGGGTTCGGTGCGCCCTTCTTCGAGGGCGAGGCCCGGTCGTTGGTGGCCGAGAACTGACCCTTGGTCAGCCCGTAGCAGCCGTTGTTCATCACGATATAGACCATGTTGAGCTTGCGCCGCACGGCGTGCGCGAACTGGCCCAGACCGATCGAGGCGGTGTCGCCGTCGCCCGAAACGCCGAGATAGATCAGATCGCGATTGGCGAGGTTGGCGCCGGTCGCGACCGAGGGCATCCGGCCATGGACGG
Source organism: Alphaproteobacteria bacterium (assembly GCA_030431335.1). Taxonomy (GTDB): domain Bacteria; phylum Pseudomonadota; class Alphaproteobacteria; order Rhizobiales; family Amorphaceae; genus Acuticoccus. The sequence continues at coordinate 33,686 of JAUIJH010000039.1, read as the reverse complement.
AGTTGAAGCCGTGCGCCTGCTTGATGAAGTAGGTCGGCGCCTTCGAGGAGCAGCCGATGCCGGAAATCTTGGCGATCCGATGCGGCGGCAGGTCGATCTCGCAGCACGCCTCGATCAGCGCCGCCGTGATGGAATCGTGGCCGCAACCGGCGCACAGCGTCGACATCGCCCCCTCGTAGTCGCGATGGGTGAGGCCGAGGGCGTTGCGCTTCAGTTTCGGATGGCGGGCGATGGGTTTGGCAATGTAGCTCATGAGTTTGTCTCCCTACTCGGCCGCGACGGCGGCGGTGGGGCGCGCCTTCAACAGGTGCTTGCGCACGAATTCGGCAGTCAGCGGCATCCCGTCGTAGCCGAGGACGGGGATCAGCTTTTCGGCCGCCACGCCGGCTTCGAGGATCAGCAGCGAGCGCATCTGCGCGTCGCGGTTCTGCTCCACCACGAACACCCGCTCATGGGCGGCGCAGAACGCGGCGACCTCGTCGCCGAACGGGAAGCCCCGGATGCGCAGCATGTCGACGCGGATGCCGTCGGACGCCAGCTTGTCCATCGCCTCCAGCACCGCCGGGCGGGACGAGCCGAAGCAGATCAGCCCGTCCTTGGCGCCCGCGCCGCCGGACACGATTTCCGCCTTGGGCACCAGCGTCGCGGCCGTCTCGAACTTGCGCGCGATGCGGTCGAGGACCCGTGCGTGGACGGTGCCGTCCTCGGTGTAGCGCGCCGCCTCGTCGTGCGAGGTGCCGCGGGTGAAGAAGGCGCCCTTGTCCGGATGCGTCCCCGGCAGCGTGCGGAAGGGGATGCCGTCGCCGTCGACATCGCGGTAACGCCCGAAATTCTCGGCACGGTCGAGCGCTTCGGCATCCAGCACCTTGCCGCGGTCGAAGGTCCGGGCATCGTCCCACTCAAACGGGTCGACCATCCAGCTGTTCATGCCGATGTCGAGATCGCTCACCACGATCACCGGCGTCTGCAGCCGCTCGGCAAGGTCGAAGGCGTCGGCGCTCATGGAGAAGCACTCGCCCGGATCGGCGGGGAAGAGCAGGACGTGCTTGGTGTCGCCGTGGGAGGCGTAGGCGCAGGCGAGAATGTCGGACTGCTGCGTGCGCGTCGGCATGCCCGTCGAGGGGCCGCCGCGGGCGACGTTGTAGAGCACCATCGGGATCTCGGCGAAATAGCCGAGGCCGAGGAACTCCGACATCAGCGACACGCCCGGGCCGGACGTGGCGGTGAAGGCGCGCGCGCCGTTCCAGCCGGCACCCAGCGCGACGCCGATCGCCGCCAGCTCGTCCTCCGCCTGCACGACGCCGAACAGCTTCTCGCCGTCCGCCGTGACGCGCAGCTTGTTGCAGAAGCTCTCGAACGCCTCGACCAGCGAGGTCGACGGGGTAATCGGATACCAGGCGCAGACCGTCGCCCCGGCGTAGACGGCGCCGAGCCCCGCCGCCTCGTTGCCGGTGACGAGGATCTTGCCCTCGGCGCCGGAGGCGCGGCGTGTGTGGATGGGCAGCGGACAGTCGAAATGCTCGGCCGCGTAGTCCCGGCCGAGGGCGACCGCCTCCATGTTGGGGCCGATCAGCTTCGCCCGGCCGCCGAACTGGTCGCTGATCACGCCTTCCAGCACGTCGAGGTCGATCTGCAGCAGGGTCGAGACCGCGCCGACATAGACCATGTTCTTCAGAAGCTGGCGCTGGCGCGGATCGCGCCACTTCTTCGCGCAGATCTCGGCGATCGGCATCCCGAGCACCGTGATGTCCTGGCGCGGCCAGATCCGCGGCATGCTGCTGTCGTAGAACAGCCAGCCGCCGGGCACGACCGCCGCCAGATCCTCCTCATAGGTCTGCGCGTTCATCGCCACCATGAGGTCGACGCCCTCGCGCCGGCCGACCCAGCCGGCTTCGGAGGCGCGCACCTCGTACCAGGTCGGCAGCCCCTGGATGTTGGAGGGAAAGATGTTTTTCGCCGAAACCGGCACGCCCATGCGGAACACGGTCTTGGCGAAGATGGAATTGGCACTGGCCGAACCGGAGCCGTTTACAGTCGCGAACCGAACCACGAAATCGTTGACGCCGCTCATCACTCTCCCCGCTCAATCCAGATAGGCGTCGAGATGGCGTTGGCAGACCGGTGCCGCTTGTCGCTCGACATACATGAACTTCGACATATCCCAGGCGCCGGTCGGGCAGCGCTCGGCGCACAGCCCGCAGTGCAGGCAGACGTCCTCGTCCTTCACCATCACCCGGCCCGTCGGCAGGTCGCTCGACACGTAGAGCGGCTGCTCGAGGTTTTCCGCCGGCGTCCGCAGCATCTGCCGCAACTCCGGTTCCGGCGCATTGTCGGTGAAGGTGATGCAATCCACCGGGCAGATGTCGACGCAGGCGTCGCACTCGATGCATTTGGGCTGTTCGAAGACCGTCTGCACGTCGCAGTTCAGACAGCGCTCCGCCTCCTTCAGCGCCAGCACCTCGTCATAGCCGAGTTCCACCTCGACCTTGATGTTGCGCAGCGCCGTCACCTGATCGGCGTGGGGCACCGGCACGCGCCGCCCGTTGTCGTAGTCGTTGGAGTAGGACCACTCGTGAATGCCCATCTTCTGGCTGACGAGGTTGGCGCCGGGCGCCGGCCGCTCGGTGATCGGCTCGCCCCGGCAGTGCTTGTCGATCGAGATCGCCGCCTGATGGCCATGGGCGACCGCCCAGATGATGTTTTCCGGCCCCCACGCCGCATCGCCGCCGAAGAACACACCGGGGCGCGTGGAGGCGAAGGTGGTGCGGTCGACCGCCGGCATGCCCCATTCGTCGAACTCGACGCCGATGTCGCGCTCGATCCAGGGGAAGGCGTTGTCCTGTCCGATCGCCATCAGCACGTCGTCGCATTCGATGACGACGCTCTCGCCGGTCGGGATCAGCTTGCGGCGGCCGTCGGCGCCGTATTCGGCGCGCATCTTGTCGAAGCGCACGCCGACGAGGCGGCCGTTCTCGACCAGGAATTCGGCCGGGTTGTGATTGTCGAGGACGGGGACGCCCTCGCGCTCGGCGTCCTCGATCTCCCAGTCGGAGGCCTTCATGTCCTTGCGCGGCGAGCGCACCGTCACCATCACCTTTTCGGCGCCGAGGCGCAGCGCGGTGCGGCAGCAGTCCATCGCGGTGTTGCCGCCGCCGATGACCACGACGCGCTTGCCGATGCTGTCGACGTGCTCGAAGGCCACCGAGGTGAGGAAGTCGATGCCGATGTGGACGTTCGCGTCCGCTTCGGCGCGGCCCGGCACGTTGAGATCCTTGCCCTTGGGCGCGCCGGTGCCGACGAAGACCGCGTCGAACCCTTCGTCGATCACGGCCTTGAGGCTGGTCACCGCCTCGCCGAAGCGCTTCTCGACGCCGAGCCCGTAGATCAGGTCGACCTCCTCGTCGAGCACCTTGGCCGGCAGCCGGAAGGCCGGAATATTGGAGCGCATCAGCCCGCCGCCGACCGGATCCTTTTCAAAAAGCACGCAGTGATAGCCGAGCGGCAGGAGATCGCGCGCGACGGTGAGGGACGCCGGCCCCGCGCCGAGGAGCGCCACGCGCTTGCCGTTCTTTTGGAACGGCACCCGCGGCAGGCGCTCCGTCACGTCGCCCTTGTTGTCGGCGGCGACGCGCTTCAGCCGGCAGATCGCGACGGGTTTCTCCTCGATGCGTCCGCGCCGGCAGGCCGGCTCGCACGGGCGGTCGCAGACGCGGCCGAGAATCCCTGGAAAGACGTTGCTCTCCCAGTTGAGCATATAGGCGTCCGCATAGCGGCGCTGGGCGATCAGGCGAATGTATTCCGGCACCGGTGTATGCGCCGGGCAGGCGTACTGACAGTCGACGACCTTGTGAAAATACTGCGGATCTGACGTGTCGGTCGGCGGCGTTCCGTCGCGACTGCGTGCGGGCGAAAACGCGTCGACCGTACGGGCCATTTCGGCCTTTTGCATCATTCCTACCGATCCTCCCTATGGGCGACCGGATCTTATTTTTGATCCGCTCGAACGCCCCAACGGATTTGTGGAGGGGTTTTTTACCGTTTTCAAGAAGTTCTCCAAGCTATCTCATAAGCGTGAGGCCTCGCGGCACGCGCTTCCGACGCGCACGAGCCCCTATTGCGGCGCGCCAGATTTCAGCCAGGGCTTGGTGGCGCGCACCAACACATAGATATTTTCTCAGATTAGAAGCTCTAAATGCTGCGGAACTCCGACGAATTTGACCAAGAGATCGCCCAATATTTCCATTTACTGGCTTTTACATAAATATATAATTGGTGACGGCGCTGTAAGCGCAAACGGGTCCGAAACATTTGGGTCAAGTGCTGAAGCAATTCAGTAGCGTAGCGCCGTCCGGCCCGCCGGGTGCAGACTTCCGACAGCCTTTGATTACGGTGGGCTCACGGCTTGAATTTTCCGTAAACCTCGACGCTCGAAGGATAACGGCGGCGCCACAGTCGGTTGGCGCCCGCAGGACATCGTGCCCGGCCGCGTGTCTCGCCACAAACAGCCATTCGCTCCAAGCATCCGACGCCGGCGATCCATGCAAGGAGAGCCGGGCTATGACAGATGCTGCGTGAAAAACGAGAGCACGCGCGCGCGCATCTGCGGGGTTTCCTGGTGGCCGACGTCGGGGTCTATGAGGATCTCCAGCGCATCGGAGGCTGCGCCGTAGCCCGCCTCGAGGTCGTCGAGGGCCACGGCGAGCGCGTCGGGGGGCGTGAGCGCATCCTGCGCTCCGAGGCAGACGAGTTGCGGTCGCGGCGCCACCAGCCCGGCGATCACGCCGTTCCTGGCGAGGCCCGGCAGGCCCGGAACGGTGAGGTAGATGCCGTGCCGATCGTGCGCCCCGCTCACGATCAGCCGGTCGAGGTCGGCAAGGCAGCAGAGCTGCGCGAGCGCGGCGATGCGCGGCTCGACGGACGCGAGCCAGTAGCCGAGCGTCGCCCCCATCGACAGCCCGTAGACGCCGACCCTGCGCGCGTCGAACCGCCCGTCGCCGACGAGCCAGTCGAGCTGGGACGAGAGCTCGCCCAGCATCTGCCCGGCAAGGCTCGCCCCAGCCCAGAGCGCGGCCTTTGCGGCGGACTGCTCGCTCACCCCCGCCCGCGCGCCGAAGCAGGGAAGATCGACGCACAGGCTCGCGATCCCGCGCTTCAGTAGCGCAGGCCCCAGCGGCCCCGGCTGTGCCGGCCGGCCGTCCAGCAGCTCGCGCGCACCGATCTCATAGGCGCCGCCGTGGGCGTGGATCACCAGGATGACGGGGCCGGTGTGCGCCCCCTCGGAGCACATCAGGAACCCGCCGACGGGCTCGCCGCGAGAGGTCTCGAACAGGACCCTCGAACAGGCCGGACCCATCGCCTCCTCGCCGATGAAGCGAAGCGGATGCCGGCCGATCTCGAATTTTTCACGGAGCCGGTCCGGCAGGGTGTTCTTGTCAATCATCGCTCGCACGGAAAATGCCTCGCCGCGCCGCGCATCTACGGCACCACCACCGCGCCGCGGCGCGCCGCCTCGGCCGCGGCGAGGCCCATGCGCACCGCAGCGAGGCCATCGGCGAAGGTAACGTCCGCCCGCGCAAGGTCGCCCCGGACGAGGTCGGCAAATCGCTGGTGCTGGTAGAAGGTCGCGCCATTGTGGTCGCCGGCGGCGATGAGGCCCGGATCGACGGGCACCGGGCGCGCGCGCGGCCCCTTCGGCTGGCGCGGGCTCGTCACGAGCTGCGCTTCGGGCGGGTCGCCGAGATGATCGGGCCAGAAGCGCTGCGGTCCCGGCACGAAGACCTCGACCTTGCCCGTAGGCCCCACGGCGCTGAGCTCCTCCTGATAGCGCGACCCGTCGGCAAACATGTTGAGCTCCAGCATCGCCCGCGCACCAGACGCGAAATCAACCAGAACATAGCCGTTATCGATGATGTCCGGCACCTCGCCGTCATAGCGCTCGTCGAGGTGGTTCACCGCCTGGCTGGCCGAGGCCGCGATCCGCACCGGCTCGCTGCGCAGCGCCAGGCGCATCAGATCGAAGAAATGGCAGCACTTTTCCACGAACGTGCCGCCGGTGTTGCGGTTGAAGCGGTTCCAGTTGCCGACCTTTTCCAGGAACGGGTAGCGGTGCTCGCGGATGGTGAGCATCACCGCGCCGCCCGTTGCCGCGTCGATCTCGCCGAGAAAGGCGGCGATCGGCGGCATGTACCGGTATTCCATCGCCACCCACAGCCGCTCGGTCAGCGTCGCGGGCAGCCGTTCGAGGCGGGCCAGATCGGCGGCATCGGTAAAGAGCGGCTTTTCCACGAGCACCGGCAGCGCCGGCCGGGCGGCGGCGATCGCTTCGAGCTGACCGAGGTGGCAGTGGTTGGGACTGGCGATGACGAGGGCGTCGAGCGTTGGGTCGGCGAGGAGCGGCGCCAGCGTGTCCTCGATCGGCACCGCCGGCCCGAGCCGGGCGCGCGCGCTCGCGGCCATCGCCGCGTCGGGCTCGCACACGCGGGCCACCTCCACCCCCGGCGTCAGCGCGATGTTGGCGAGATGCTCGTGCCCCATCATGCCGCAACCGACGATACCGTAACGAAGCGTTTTCATAGGCGTGCCGCACCTTGGCGCATGGAGGGTGCCGCGCCAGTATCGCGGCGGCGCGCGGGCGGCAAGGCCGTGTTCCGACCCCGCCGCCATCGGCGCGCCCCGTCGGGGTCCGCACGTATTTTCCGCGTGCCGATTCCGGCAGGCACGAAAGCGCACTATGCTCGCGCAAAAAGGCCAGTGCGCCCGTGGGAGGATGAACGATGACGGTAGTGCCCATCACGTCGGCCGATGTCGACGCCTGCGAAGTCGCCTGGTTCGCGGCCCTGTGCTCGGACGACTACCAGTTCCTCGGCGTGCCGGACGGGTCGCTCCGCTCCTCCTGGGCGCACTGCTCCGCCATCGTCAAGGAGGCCGAGAACCAGGGTTTCCGCAACGTCCTGTGCCCCTCGTCGTATCAGGTCGGGCAGGATACGCTGTCGTTCGTCGCCGGCTGCGCCCCGCTGACGGACAAGATCAACATGCTCGCCGCCGTGCGCTGCGGCGAGATGCAGCCCATCATGCTCGCCCGCACCATCGCCACCCTCGACCACATGCTGGAGGGGCGGCTGACGATCAACATCATCTCGTCCGACTTTCCGGGCCAGAAGGAGGACAGCGACTACCGCTACCAGCGCTCGCGCGAGGTGATCGAGATCCTGAAGCAGGCCTGGAGCCGCGATACCATCGACTTCGACGGCGAGGTCTATCACTTCCACGGCCTGACCACGGACCCCGCCAAACCCTACCAGACCAACGGCGGCCCGCTCCTTTATTTCGGCGGCTATGCGCCGAACGCGCTCAAGCTGTGCGGCGAGCACTGCGACGTCTACCTCATGTGGCCGGAGCGCATAAAGGATCTCGCCGACCGGATGCGCGCCGTGCATGCCGAGGCCGAAAAAGTGGGCCGCACGCTCGACTACGGGCTGCGCGTTCATATGATCGTGCGCGACACGGAACAGGAAGCGCACGAATATGCCGAATACATCGCCTCCAAGCTGGATGACGAGTACGGCCGCCTGATCCGCGAGCGCGCGCAGGACGCTGGCTCGCTGGGCGTCAGCCATCAGGCCCGTGCGCGCGAGCTCGCCGACCAGTACGGCTATATCGAGCCGGGGCTGTGGACCGGGATCGGGCGGGCGCGTTCCGGCTGCGGCGCCGCTCTCGTCGGGTCCACCGACCAGGTCCTGACCAAGATCGAGGCGTACCGGAAGATGGGGATGCGGGCGTTCATCTTCTCGGGCTATCCGCACCTCGACGAGGCGCGCCACTTCGGCACCCGCGCGATGCCGCACATCAAGACCTGCTCGCTGCCGCACGTCTACGGCCGTGTGCCGGAGGGGGTGCCGCAGACGCCGCTCGGGGCCGGCCCCCGCCGCTGAAGGCCATCCGCTCGCGGCCGGCCGCCGCGCCCCGTCGGCGGGGTTGCAAGGCGGCAAGCGAAGTGCACACTGCCGGGTAGAAGCGCACCGAAACAACGGGCGACGATTTGCGGAAATTGGCACTCCGCGGGAGGGATTTTTTATGACTATGCGGTGGACGAGCGTGTTCACGGCGGGCGCCCTGGCGCTCGCGACGATTGCAACGGCGGCTTCGGCCCAGACCGAGCTGCGCATGCTGTGGTACAACGACGGCAACGAGGGCGAGGTGATGCAGTCCCTCCTCGACCGGTTCGAGGCCGAGAACCCGGACATCTCCGTCACCCTCGACGTGGTGCCCTACAAGGCGATCCTGGAGAGCCTGCCGGTGCAGCTTGCCGCCGGCGAAGGGCCCGACATCGCCCGCGTCACCGACCTGGGCGGCCTCGCCCCCCATTACCTCGATCTGCGGCCGTATCTCGGCGACCCTCAATATTGGGAAGAGAATTTCGGCCCGTTCCTCGACTGGCTGCGCGCGCCCGGCACCGACGCGATCCCCGGCTTCATGACGCAGCTCACCGTCACCGGCCCCTACGTCAACAAGACGCTGTTCGAGCAGGCCGGCGTGGAGATGCCCGGCGAAGGCGCCACTTGGGACGACTGGGCCGCCGCCTCCAAGGAGGTTGCCGACAAGCTCGACATCGCGATCCCGATGGCGTGGGACCGTTCGGGCCACCGCGTGGCCGGCCCGGCGATCTCCATGGGCGCCAAGATGTTCGACGAGAACGGCGATCCCGCGCTCGTCGACGACGGCCTCAAACTGATGGCCCAGAAGCTCTACGACTGGCACCAGGACGGGACCATGTCGAAGGAGCTGTGGGGCTCGGTCTCCGGCTCCACCTATCTCGGCGCCAACGAGGACTTCGCCAACGCGCAGGTCGTCATGTACATGTCCGGCTCCTGGCAGGTGCCGCAGTTCGCCAGCACCATCGGCGACGCGTTCGACTGGTGGGCGGTGCCGGCCCCGTGCGGACCGGCGGCGTGCACCGGAATGCCGGGCGGCGCCGCGCTCGTCGGCATCAAGGCGACCGAGCATCCCGAAGAAGTGGCCAAGCTGATGGAGTTCCTGGCCCAGGAAGATCAGCTCAGCGACTTCTACGGCGAGACGCTGTTCATCCCCGGCCATCTGGGGCTCGCCAAGACCGGCGTCGATTTCGCCACCGAGGACCCGCGTGCCAGCCACGCGCTCAAGACGTTCGCCGCCGCGGTGCCGGGCATCTCGCCGATCGCCTACAAGCTGCAGGGCTACGTCAATAACCGCGTGATGTTCAACGCGATGATCTCGCGTCTGGGCGAAGCCATCGTCGGCGAATTGACGCTCGACCAGGCGTATGAGCGCATGACGGACGATGTCGCCAAGCAGATCGCCGAGAAGGAACGCAAGTAGCGTCCGGCGCTCCCTCGCCCCGCGCGCAGCGCCCGTGACGGCGACCCTCAAGGAACGCGCCGCGACCCTCGCGGCGCTGCCTGTGGAGTTCCTGTTCCGCGCGCTCGAGACGCCGCTCGCCTTCGTGCAGCGGCTCGTCGGCGTCCGGGGCATGCCGTGGGTGTTCCTCCTACCCAATCTCGCCTTCTTCGGGATCTTCGTGGTGATCCCGCTCTTCATCAACTTCGCCTTCTCGCTGACCGGCGGAACGGCGCTCTATCCGTCCGACCGCGTCTACGCCGGCACCGAGCAATACGCCTTCCTGTTCGACTGCGAGAACTTCGCCGACCCGATCACCTGCCGCGAGGACCGCTTCTGGAAGGGCATCTACAACACCGCCGTCTTCATCTTCTTCCAGGTCTCCTTCCTGGTGCTGTTCTCGCTGGTGACGGCACTGGTGCTCAACATGAAGATCCGCGCGCGCGGCTTCTTCCGCGCCGTGTTCTTCTTCCCGGTCCTGCTCTCGCCCGTCGTCGTGGCGCTGATCTGGAAGTGGATCCTCCTTCGCGATGGCCTCCTCAACGCCTTTCTGGTGTCGCTGGGGCTCGACAAGATCCTGTTCTTCGTCAGCCCCGAATGGGCGATGTTCTGGGCGATCTTCGTGTCGATCTGGGCCCACATGGGCTTCTACACGCTGATCCTGCTCGCCGGCCTGCAAGCCATCCCGCCCGACCTCTACGAGGCCGCCGAGGTCGACGGCACGTCGCGCGAGCGCGTCTTCTTCCGCATCACGCTGCCGCTGCTCTGGCCCAACCTCCTCGTCGTCATCGTGCTCGCGCTCATCAAGGGCGTGCAGATCTTCGACGAGGTGTTCGTCCTGACGGGCGGCGGGCCGGGCACGGCAACCCAGTTCATCGTGCAGTACATCTACAACACCGCCTTCACGCAGCAGGTGCAGAACTTCGGCCTCGCCGCGGCGGCCTCGGTGGTGCTCGGCACCGTCCTCTTCGTCCTGACGCTCACCCAGCTCGCCGTCACCCGCAAGCGTGACAATGGCTGAGGCGGGCACCCTCCGCCCGGGCCTCAAGGGGCTCCTGACCGCCCGGCGCGGCCGTGGCGGCAAGCGCCACTGGACGGACTGGTTCGCCTACCTCTACCTCCTCCTCGGCGTCGTCCTGATGTTCGGCCCGGTGGTGTGGCTCACCCTTTCCTCCTTCAAGACCCCCGCGGGACTGGTGGAGTTCCCCCCCACCATGCTGCCGCTCGGCCAGATCGCGGTTGAGGTGGAGGGCCACGACAAGCCGCTCCCCCTCTACCGCGTCACCATGGAGGACGGGACGACGCGCGAGCTCGCCCAGATCCGCCGCATCGGCATCATCAGCCAGATGGTCGACCCCGCCGCCCCCGGCGAGACGCTGAAGGTGCCCATCGCCCAGCGCGAGCCGGTGCGCGAGTTCCGCATGGCATGGGAGAACTACCGCGATCCGCTCGAGCGTTTCGACTTCGTGAAATACTTCTGGAACTCGGTGATCGTCACCGCGGTGGCGACGATCATCACCCTTCTCATCAACTCGATGGCCGCCTACGCGCTGTCGATCTACGAATTCCGCGGCCGCAACGCGATCATGCTCCTGGTCATCGGCACCTTGATGATCCCGATCACCGTCATCCTGGTGCCGGTCTACCTGGTGGTGACGCAGCTCAACATGGTGAACACCTTGTGGGCCGTCATCCTGCCGGGCGCGGCGACGCCGACCGGCGTCTTCCTCCTGCGCCAGTACATGCTCACCATCCCGCGTGACCTGATCGACGCGGCGCGCATGGACAAGGCCAGCGAGTGGTCGATCTACTGGCGCGTGGTGATGCCGCTCGCCATGCCCGCCATCGCCGTCCTCGCCATCTTCTCGGTGATGTGGCGCTGGAACGAGTTTTTATGGCCGCTCATCGTGCTCAACCGCTCGGAGGTCTACACCCTGCAGGTCGGCCTCAACGCCTTCCAGGGCGAGCTCGACGTCCAGTGGCACTATATCCTCGCCATGACGGTGGTGACGCTGATCCCGGTCGTCCTCGTCTTCGCGTTCCTGCAACGCTTCATCACCACCGGCATCGCCAACGCGGGGATGAAATGAGCCGCCCCCTCATCCTCTTCGACCCCCACCCCCGCACCGAGGCGATGGTCTACGACGAGGCGACCGCGCGAGCGCTCGCCCGAATGGGCCGCGTCGTTACGCATTTCGGCTCGCGCGCGCCCGACGCGTGGGTCGAGCGGCACCTCCCCGAAACGGTGGTCATCGTCGGCCAGACCGCGATGCCGCGCGAACGGCTAGACCGCGCGCCGAACCTTCGCGCGATCCTCAACGTCAAGGCCAACTGGGAGCCCAACATCGACTATGCCGAGGCGCACCGGCGGGGCATCCACGTGCTGTCGGCCGCGCCGGCGATGGCGCCGGCCGTCGCCGAGTTCTGCCTCGGCCAGGCGATCGCCCTGGCGCGCGGCCTCCACCGCGCCGACGGCCTCTTCCGTGCCGGCCGCGAAGCCTACGGCATCGCCGGCAACAAGGCCGCGAAAAGCCTTTACGGCGCGACGGTGGGGCTGATCGGCTACGGCAATCTCGGCCGCGCGCTGGTGCCGCTCCTCGCCCCCTTCGGCGGAAGGATCCTCGTCCACGACCCGTGGCTGTCGGACGGCTACCTCGCCGCCGAGGGTGTCCTCCCGGTCCCGCTCGCCGAGGTGCTCGCCGCGCCGGACGTCCTCTTCCTGCTCGCCGGCGTCACCAGCGAGAACGAAGGCTTTCTGGACCGCGCGGCGCTCTCGACCATCCGCCCCGATGCCGTGGTGGTGCTGGCGAGCCGCGCCGAGATCGTCGACTTTCCCGCCTTCCTGGCGCTGGCGGGCGAGAGCCGCTTCCGCGCCGCCGTCGATGTCTATCCGGAGGAGCCCGTGGCCGCCGACGACCCGATCCGCACGACGCCCGACGTCCTCTTCTCGGCCCATCTCGCCGGCGGCATCACGGCCTCCTACGCGCGGATCCGGGACATGATGCTCGACGACATCGGCCAGATCCTGCGCGGGCTGCCCCCGCTCAGGATGCAGCCCGCCGTTCCCGCCCTCGCGGCCAAGATGCGCAGCCGGTGATGTTGTGACCGATATCGTCCTCGAAGACATCCGCAAGTCGTACGGCCCCGTGGAGGTGATCCACGGCATCGACCTCGACGTGGCGAGCGGCGAGTTCGTCGTCTTCGTCGGCCCCTCGGGCTGCGGCAAGTCCACGCTGCTCCGCATCATCGCCGGGCTGGAGGAGGTCACCTCCGGCACCGTGCGCATCGGCGGCGAGGTGGTAAACGACATGCGCGCGGCCGATCGCGGCCTTGCCATGGTGTTCCAGTCCTACGCCCTCTACCCGCACATGACGGTCTATAAGAACATGGCCTTCGGGCTGGAGAACTCCAAGCTGCCGCGTGCCGAGATCGACCGCAAGGTGCGCGATGCGGCCGAGATGCTGCAGATCACGCCCTATCTCGACCGCCGCCCCAAGGCGCTGTCCGGCGGCCAGCGCCAGCGCGTCGCCATCGGCCGCGCCATCGTGCGCGACCCGCAGGCCTTCCTGTTCGACGAGCCGCTCTCCAACCTCGATGCGGAGCTGCGCGTCGCGATGCGCAAGGAGCTCGCGCTGCTCCACACCCGCATCGGCGGCACGATGATCTACGTCACCCACGACCAGACCGAGGCGATGACGCTGGCCGACAAGATCGTCGTCCTGCAGGGCGGGCGCGTGGAGCAGGTCGGCGCCCCGCTCGACCTCTACAACCGGCCGCAGAACGTGTTCGTCGCCGGCTTCATCGGCTCGCCACGGATGAACCTCGTGGAGACCGTGGCGGCATCCTCCGGCGACGGCCTGTCGCTGACCCGCGCCGGGACCGCGCTCGCCATCCCGGCGGTCGGCGGCATCGCGCCGGGCGACGCCGTCACCTTCGGCATCCGCCCCGAGCACATCCACCTCACCGACGGCGAGCCGGACATCCTCGCCACCGTCACCGTCGCCGAGCAGCTCGGCGGCGAGACCTACATCTACTGCGAGGCCGAAGGATTGCCGCAGATCACCCTGCACCAGCCCGGCCAGGTGCTGGTGTCGGCCGGCGACCCCTTGAAGCTCGCCGTCGACCGCACCAACCTGCACCTCTTCGGCGCGGACGGGCGCGCGATCGCCAACGGGCTCGCCGCATGAGCCAGCGTCGCCGCGCTCGGCGGCAGCGTGCCCAGAGCGGCACGCGCCCCGCGCGCGCCGTTGCGTTAGAAGACTGAACCACCTGTCGAGTTTCCACCTCGCGCGGAGAAAACGCCCGTGAAACCACTTGCCCTCGGTATCGTCGGCATCGACCATCGCCACATCTACGGCCAGCTCGAGGGGATGCAGGCGCACGGCTGCGTCGCCAAGGGCTGGTGGACGGAAGGCAACCCGCAGACCGTCGAGGGGTTCGAAAAGCGCTTCCCCGACGTCCCGCGCGTGGCGGAGCGCGCCGCGCTGCTCGACGATCCCGAGATCGACATGATCCTCATCGCCGACGTCCCGGCCCGGCGGGCGGAGCGCGCCATCGAGGCGATGCACCACGGCAAGGACGTGATGACCGACAAGCCCGGCTGCACCACCATGGAGCAGCTGGACGGGGTGCGGGCCTGCGTGGAAGAGACCGGCCGCATCTGGTCCATCGACTTTTCCGAGCGCTTCGAGGTGCCGGCCGTCACCAAGGCGGCCGAACTCGTCGCGGACGGCGCCATCGGGCGCGTCGTGCAGACCGTCGGCCTCGGCCCCCACCGGCTCAACCGGGCGACCCGGCCGTACTGGTTCTTCAAGGAGGACCAATACGGCGGCATCCTCATCGACATCGCCTCGCACCAGATCGATCAGTTCCTGTTCTTCACCGGCTCGACGGACGCCGAGATCGTCGCCTCCAGCGTCGGCAATTTCGCCAATCCCGCCGACCCCGGCCTGCAGGATTTCGGCGAGATGGTGCTGTCCAGCGCCACCGGCCGGGGCTACATCCGCGTCGACTGGTATACGCCCGACGCGCTGCCCACATGGGGCGACGGCCGCTTCACCATCCTGGGCACCGAGGGCACCATCGAACTGCGCAAGTACGTCGACATCGCCGGCCGGCCGGGCACGGACCACCTCTTCCTCGTCAACGGCACGCGCTGCGAGTACATCGACGCCTCCGGCGCGCCGCTGCCCTACTTCGCCAACCTGATCGCCGACGTGAACAACCGCACCGAGACGGCGATGCCCCAGACGCACTGCTTCAAGGTCATGGAGCTCGCCTTGCGGGCGCAGGCCGCCGCCACCCGGCTCGGCAACCTCAAATGACCCACTGCGTCGCGATCCTGGGCGCGGGTATCGGCGCGGAGCACCTCGCCGGCTATCTCGCCCTGCCGGACCGCTTCACGGTCGCGGCAATCTGCGACCGCGACGAGGCCCGCGCCCAGCCCCTTGCCGCCAAGGCCGGCGCGGCGGTCGTGGCCGAGATCGCGCATTGCCTCGGCGATCCGTCGGTCGACCTCATCGACGTGTGCCTGCCGCCTCACCTTCACGCCCCCGTCACCAGGGCCGCGCTCGAGGCGGGCAAGAACGTCATCTGCGAGAAACCGCTGGCCCCCTCCCTCATCGAAGCCGATGCCATCGCCGAGACGGCCGCGCGCACCGGCCGCCGCGTCTTCCCCGTCTTCCAGTATCGCTACGGCCGCGCCGTCACCGTTTTGCGCGCGCTGCGGGAGCGCGGCATGCTCGGCGCGCCCCACGTCGCCACCATCGTCACGCACTGGAACCGCAACGCGGCCTACTACGCCAACCCCTGGCGCGGCACCTGGCAGCACGAGATGGGCGGCGCCGTCCTCAGCCACGCGATCCACGCGCACGACCTGATCGGCCTCCTGTTCGACCCCATCGAGAGCGTGTCGGCCATGCTCGCCACCCGCATCAACCCGATCGAGACCGAGGACTGCGCCGCGATCGCCATGCGCACGGCCGGCGGCGCGCTGGTCACCTCCTCGATCACGCTGGGCGGCGCCGACGACGTGACGCGCCTGCGCCTCGTCTATGGCGATGTGACGGTGGAAAGCGGCAGCGCGCCCTACACGCCGGCGGCGGCGGACTGGCGCTTCGTCGCCCGCGATCCGTCGCGGCAGGACGCGCTCGACGCGCTCGTCGGCGCGGAGCGACGGCCCCACGAGGGCTTCGCCGGTTATCTGGAGGATGTCGCCGACGCGCTCGACGGCCGCCCCCACACCGCCGTCACCCTGGCCGACGGGGTCGCGTCGATCGCGCTCGCCGCGGCGATCTACCACGCCGACCGCACCGGCGAGCGGGTCCGCCTGCCGCTCGACCGCTCTCTCGCCATCGCCGCGCGCCTCGCACCCGCCTGATCGACAGCCAGATATCGGAGGCGTCGTGCCGGCCGGCACGCGCTTTGCAAAGGCGGTTGTCCCTCGCGCGTCTTCGAGAGGCACGGCGTAGGCGAACCTTTGCGTATCCTCGTGATCGACGAAAATACCTTGCGTGCATCAATCCTGGAGGAAGGCCTCCGGGAATCCGGTTACGTGGACGTGGCCATTCTCAACGAAACCCGGATGCTGATGCAGAAGATCGTCGGCATCGACCCGGACGTCATTTTGATCGATCTCGAAAACCCCAGTCGTGACGTGCTCGAAAGCATGTTCCAGGTGTCGCGGAGCGTGGAGCGGCCAATCGGAATGTTCGTCGACCAGTCCGATGCCAGCATGATCGAGCGGGCCGTGGAGGCGGGCGTGTCCACCTACATCGTGGACGGGCTGCGCAAGGAGCGGGTCAGGGCGATCGTGGAGATGACGGTCTCGCGCTTCAATGCCTTCAACCGGCTGAAGCGCGAGCTGGCCGACACCAAGCGCGCCCTGGAGGACCACAAGGCGATCCACCGCGCCAAGCTCATGCTGATGCGGCGCCACGACATCGGCGAGCCGGAGGCCTACGCGATGCTGCGCCGGGCCGCAATGGACCAGACGCGCACCATTGCGGACGTGGCGCAGGCGCTGATCTCGGCCGCCGCATTGCTCGACAAGAAGCCGTGAAGCGCGTCCGCGTCGGCTTCATCCCCCTGCTCGACAGCGCCGCGGTCGTGGTCGCCGCCGCGCTCGGCTTCGCGCACGAAGAAGGCCTCGCGCTGGAGCTGACGCGCGAGGCATCCTGGGCGACGCTGCGGGACAAGCTCGCCATCGGCGCCATCGATGCGGCACACCTCCTGGCGCCGATCACCGTCGCCTCCAAGCTCGCCCTCGGCAATCCCAAGCCGCCGCTGGTGGCGTTGATGAACCTTTCGCTCAACGGCAACGCCATCTCCGTTTCCAACGCGCTGTTCGAGGAGATGCGCGAGGCGGCGCCCTTCGCCGGTCCGCACGACGTGGCTGGCAAGGCGCGCGCGCTCGCCGCCGTCATCGCCCGCCGCGCGGCCTCGGCGCGGTGGTGCATCCGTTCTCGCCGCACAATTACGAGCTGCGCTATTTCCTGGGCTCGGCCGGTGTCGACCCGGATCGCGACGTCGATCTCGTGGTGGTGCCGCCGCAATACGTGGTGGACCACCTGCGGAGCGGGGCGATCGACGGCTTCTGCGTCGGCGCGCCGTGGCCGACGGTGGGCGTGGACGAGGGACTGACGCGCGTGATCGCCACCAAGTCGCAGATCTGGCGCTTCGGACCCGAAAAGGTGCTCGGCGTCCGCGAGGCGGACGTCGAGGCGGATCCCGAGACGGCAGCCATGCTGATCCGCGCCGCAAAGCGCGCGCTGGAATGGTCCGACGCGCCGCAGAACCGGGCCGAGCTCGCGCGCATCCTCGCCTCGCCCGACGTGTTGGACCTCGACGAGGGCGCGATCCTGCGCAGCCTGACCGGCGAGATCCCGCTCGATGACGCGCCGGTGGAGACAATAGACGATTTCGTGGTGTTCGACCGGGGCGGAGCGGCCTTCCCGTGGCCCTCGCACGCGCTGTGGTTCTATTCGCAGATGGTGCGATGGGGGCAGACGACGCATACGACCGAGCGCCTGCGCCTCGCGGCAGAAGCCTACCGGCCCGACCTCTTCCGCGCCGCCTTCGCCGGCATGGACGTGATGCTGCCGGCCACCGGCGCCGAGATGGATGGCGCGCCCGGCCCGTCCCGCCCCGCCACCGAGCAGATGGCGGCCCACGACAGCTTCTTCGACGGGCGCGTGTTCGACCCGGCCGACGTGCCGGCCTACGTCGCCGGCTTCTCCGTGCGGGCGCCGTCGGCCGGTTGAACGCGGCTGCGGCAGATGCACAAGTATTGCGCTTTGAATTGTACGAAATTTAGTCTTTCTATCTTGCGCGCCTCAGCGTAATTGTAACGCGCACATCGGAACGAACCGATGTGCAGCATTCGCCCAGTCGCTTTTGCGACGAGATGGCAACGGCAACGTCGTCGGCCCTGGAACTTCTCTTTTGAGGATGATTCTAGAGTGCCTGCGGCGTTTTTTGTTTTGGCTCATCCACTACC
The DNA here is from genome assembly GCA_030431335.1 of Alphaproteobacteria bacterium. GTDB lineage: Bacteria > Pseudomonadota > Alphaproteobacteria > Rhizobiales > Amorphaceae > Acuticoccus. The sequence goes on along the minus strand of JAUIJH010000039.1, from coordinate 15,817 downwards.
GCACGAAGGATGGAGATTTCATGACGCTCCTTGCTGTGACACGCCGCGCGCTCATCGCCGCGCTGTTCGCCTCCACCGCGCTGACCGTTGCATCCGTGGCCGAGGCGCAGGAAACGGTCTGGCTCGACGTCGAGAAAGACGAGCTCACCTTCGGCTTCATCAAGCTGACCGACATGGCGCCGCTCGCCATCGCCTACGAGAAGGGCTACTTCGAGGACGAAGGCCTGTTCGTCACGTTGGAAGCGCAGGCGAACTGGAAGGTCCTGCTCGACGGCGTGATCACCGGCGAACTCGACGGCGCGCATATGCTGGCCGGTCAGCCGCTCGCGGCGACCATCGGCTACGGCACCGAGGCGCACATCATCACCCCCTTCTCGATGGACCTCAACGGCAACGGCATCACCGTGTCCAACGAGGTCTGGTCGCTGATGAAGGAGAACGTGCCGACCGGCGCGGACGGCCTGCCGCAGCACCCGATCAAGGCCGATGCGCTGAAGCCCGTCGTCGAAAAATTCAAGGCCGAGGGCCGCCGCTTCGACATGGGCATGGTCTTCCCCGTCTCCACCCACAACTACGAGCTGCGCTACTGGCTCGCCGCGGGTGGCATCCATCCCGGCTTCTATTCGCCATCCGACACCTCCGGCCAGATCATGGCCGAAGCGTTCCTGTCGGTGACGCCGCCGCCGCAGATGCCCTCCACGCTCGAGGCCGGCACCATCTACGGTTACTGCGTGGGCGAACCGTGGAACCAGCAGGCCGTCTTCAAGGGGATCGGCGTGCCGGTGATCACGGACTACGAAATCTGGAAGAACAACCCGGAGAAAGTCTTCGGCATCACCCAGGAATTCGCGGACGAAAACCCCAATACCACGCTCGCCATCGTCAAGGCGCTGATCCGCGCCGCCAAGTGGCTCGACGAGAACGACAACGCCAATCGCATGGAGGCGGTGGAGATCCTGTCGCAGCCGAAATACGTGGGCGCGGATGCGGACGTCATCGCCAACTCGATGACCGGCACGTTCGAATACGAGAAGGGCGACAAGCGCGAGATCCCGGACTTCAACGTCTTCTACCGATACTTCGCCACCTACCCCTATTACTCCGACGCGGTCTGGTACCTCACCCAGATGCGGCGCTGGGGCCAGATCGCCGAGCCGAAGGGCGACAGCTGGTACGACGAGGTCGCCAAATCCGTCTACCGGCCGGACATCTACGAAAAAGCCGCGCGCCTCCTCGTCGAGGAAGGGTTCGTCGACGAGGCGGACTTCCCCTTCGGTTCCGACGGCTACCGCGAAGTCCAGAGCGAATTCATCGACGATGTCGAGTTCGATGGCCGCAAGCCGAACGAGTATCTCGGCCATTTCCCCATCGGACTGAAGGGCGAGCAGCGGGTCGAAGGATCCGAGGTCGTCGGCGGCTGACGCCGCCGCCCCGTGAATTGCCGCGCCCTCGTGACGAGGGCGCCGCCCCCCATCCCCCACAGGGAATTGCACAGACCATGACCATCACCACAGCAGGACCCGAGCCGGAAATGCTCCGCGCCAAGGAGGCGCGCCGCGAGCGCCGCTTCGCGATCATCAATCGCTCCGCCGGGTGGTTCGGCGTGGTGGGCCTCGGCTTCATCACCCCGCTGTTGCGGATCGCGGCGGGTGACAACGTCAAGGCGCAGCTCGGCGAACTGATGCAGAGCCTCGTCATCCCGCTGATCGGCGTCGGGATCTTCCTCGCCGCATGGGCGCTCCTGGCGCCCCAGGTGCAGACCTCGCTGGGCGCCATCCCCGGCCCGGCCGCCGTCTGGAGCCAGGCCGGCAATCTCCTGGAAGACCATGCCCGCGAGCGCGAAAAGGCCGCCGCCTTCTACGAGCGGCAGGACACGCGCAACGCCAAGCTCGTCGAAGAGGGCAAGGGCGATCGGGTGAAGTGGCGCAGCTACACCGGCGCGCCGACCTATGTCGACCAGATCTTCACCTCGCTGAAGACGGTGGTGCTCGGCTTCGTCTTCGCCACCGTGGTCGCCGTGCCGCTCGGCATCGCGGCCGGCCTGTCGCGCTCGGTCAACGGGGCGATCAACCCGCTCATCCAGATCTTCAAGCCCGTGTCGCCGCTGGCCTGGCTGCCGATCGTGACCATGGTCGTCTCGGCCACCTACGTCGACGCGTCCGAGGCGATGCCGAAATCCATGCTGATCTCGGCCATCGTGGTGACGCTGTGCTCGCTGTGGCCGACGCTGATCAACACCGCGCTGGGCGTCGCCAGCGTCGACAAGGACCTCACCAACGTCGCCCGCGTGCTGCGGCTGCCCACGTGGAAGATGGTGACGAAGGTGGTGCTCCCCTCCTCGCTGCCGCTGATCTTCACCGGGCTTCGCCTGTCGCTCGGCGTCGGCTGGATGGTGCTGATCGCGGCGGAGATGCTGTCGCAGAACCCCGGCCTCGGCAAATTCGTGTGGGACGAGTTCCAGAACGGCTCATCGGACTCGCTGGCGCGCATCATCGTGGCGGTGCTCACCATCGGCGTGGTCGGCTTCCTGCTCGACCGGCTGATGTACGCGCTGCAGGCTGCCTTCACCTTCTCCTCCAAGCGATAGGCGGCGGACATGACGTACCTGACGCTCAACAATGTCTCCAAGCACTACGGCGACGGGCCGGACCGCACCGAGGTTCTGAAGGACGTGAACCTTGCGGTCGAAGAGGGCGAGTTCGTCGCCATCGTCGGCTTCTCCGGGTCCGGCAAGACGACGCTGATCTCGGCCATCGCCGGGCTGATCGCGCCCGACTCCGGCCAGATTCTCCTCAAGGGCGAGCCCATCACCGGACCGGGGCCGGACCGGGGCGTGGTGTTCCAGTCCTATTCGCTGATGCCGTGGCTCTCGGCGGAAAAGAACGTCGCGCTCTCCGTGGACCAGGTGTTCCCCAAGGAGAGCCGGGCGGTGCGCCGGGCGCGGGTCGACAAGGCGGTGGAGATGGTGGGCCTCGGCCACGCCAGGGACCGCAAGCCCGCGGAACTTTCGGGCGGGATGCGCCAGCGCGTCGCGGTCGCCCGCGCGCTCGCCATGAGCCCGGAAACCCTGCTTCTCGACGAGCCGCTCTCGGCGCTCGACGCGCTCACCCGCGCCAAGCTGCAGGACGAGATCGAGGCGATCTGGGAGAGCGACCGCAAGACGGTGATCCTCATCACCAACGACGTCGACGAGGCGATCCTGCTCGCCGACCGCATCATCCCGCTGACGCCCGCGCCGGCCGCCACGCTGGGGCCGGAATTTCGCGTCGACATCGCCAGGCCGCGCGACCGGGCGGGCATGAACTCGGACCCCGCCTTCACCAAGCTGCGCGCCGAGATCACCAAGTACCTGATGGACGTGGGGGCGCAGCGGCAGGCCGAGACGCGCGAGATGAGTCTCCCCAACGTCACCCCCATCACCCAGCTGCCGAGCGCCTACAAGCAGGCGACGAAGTCGGTGGTGGAGCGGCGCTATCTGGAGTTCGCCGGCGTCAAGAAGATCTACCCCACGCCGAAGGGGCCCCTCACGGTGGTCGACGGCTTCGATCTCAAGATGGACAAGGGCGAGTTCGTCACCCTGATCGGCCACTCCGGCTGCGGCAAGTCGACGGTGCTGTCGATGACGGCGGGGCTGAACGACATTTCGGCCGGCGGCATCGTGCTCGACAACCGCGAGGTGGACGGCGCCGGGCCGGAGCGCGCGGTGGTCTTCCAAGCGCCATCGCTGATGCCCTGGATGACGGCCTACGAAAACGTCGCCATCGGGGTGAACGAAGTCTATCCCCGCGCCTCCCGCAAGGAGCGCCGCGAGATCGTCGAATACTATCTCGCCCGCGTCGGGCTGACGGAGGCGGCGGACAGGCGCGCCGAAGACCTCTCCAACGGCATGAAGCAGCGTGTGGGCATCGCCCGCGCCTTCGCGCTGTCGCCCAAGCTCCTGCTGCTCGACGAGCCGTTCGGGATGCTCGATTCGCTGACCCGCTGGGAGCTGCAGGAGGTGCTGATGGACGTGTGGAAGCGCACGAAGGTCACCGCCGTCTGCGTCACCCACGACGTCGACGAGGCGATCCTCCTCGCCGACAAGGTCGTCATGATGACCAACGGTCCCAACGCCAGGATCGGCCACGTCATGCGGGTGGATCTGCCACGGCCGCGCTCGCGCAAGGCCCTCCTCGAGCACCCCGACTACTACCGCTACAGGCAGACGCTTCTGGACTTCCTGGAAGCCTACGAAGGCGGCGCGACGCCCGATCCCGAGCGCCTCGCCACCCTCGAGACGACCTCCGCCACCCTCGGCGGCGAATCCAGTCAAAAGGCGGAGGCCGCGTGATGCAGACGCTCAGCGAGGCGGACGTGATGATCGGCAAGCGGCCCTTCATCCGCGTGACCGAGGTGTGGGTGCCCGGCGAGGACGACACGCTCGTCCTGAAAGATGGCCTCTACGGCAATCTCGGCGATTTCGAGCGCGTGGCCCGCGAGACGCGCTTCGCCTTCGACGAGGGGCTGCCGGGCCGGGCCTGGGCCTCCGCGAGGCCCATCGTGCTGAAGGATCTCGTCGGCTCCTACTTCAAGCGCGGGGCGGCGGCGGAGGCGGCGGGGCTCACCTGCGCGGTCGCCATCCCGGTCTTCAAGGGCGAGATGCTGACGTCGGTGCTGGTGCTGTTCTGCGGCGAGGACCGCGAGCACATCGGCGCGGTCGAGGTGTGGCACACGCCGGCCGACTCCTACGAAATGGAGCTCGCCGACGGCTACTACGGCACCGCGGACGTGTTCGAGTGGACGGCCCGGCACGTCAACTTCCGGAAGGGCTCGGGGCTGCCGGGCCAGACGTGGGAGCGCGAGGTGCCCGTCGTCTTCGCCGACCTGCGCGCGCCCCGCTTCCTGCGCTGGGAAAAGGCGGCGGAAGTCGGCATCTCCCGCGGCATCGGCGTGCCGGTCCATACCGGCAAGCCCGGCACCTACGTGATGACGATGCTCTCCGCGCTCGCGACCCCCATCGCCCGGCGCTTCGAGGTGTGGAGCCCGCAGGCGGACGGCACGCTGCGTCTCAGCGACGGGTTTTGCGAGATCGCCGGCCTCCTCGGCGCCGCGCCGCTCACCTTGGCCATGGGCGAAGGCGCCATCGGGACGGCGGCCGCGACCGGCGTGCCGGCGGTCAGCGCCGACCTTTCGGCCGAGCCGGACGCCATCGCCTCCGCCGCCAAGGTGGCGGGGCTCGCGACGCTGGTCGCGCTGCCGGTCTACCGCGACGCGGGGCTCGCCGCCGTCGCCGTCTGGTACCTTTGAGGGACACGAACATGACCGAGAAGAAACGCCTCGTCGTCATCGGCAACGGCATGGCGCCGGGCCGCGTGCTGGAACGCCTCTTCGAGGCCGCGCCGGACGCCTACGACGTCACCATCTTCAACGCCGAGCCGCGGGTGAACTACGACCGCATCATGCTCTCGCCGGTCCTGTCCGGCGAGAAGACCTACGAAGACATCATCATCCACGACGACGACTGGTACGCCGCGCGCGGCATCACGCTGCACCAGGGCAAGCGCATCACCGGGATCGACCGCGACGCCAAGCGCGTGACCGCCGAGGACGGCACGGCGGCGCACTACGACACGCTGCTCATCGCCACCGGCTCCAACCCGTTCGTGATCCCCGTGCCGGGCCATGACCTGGAAGGCGTCGTCACCTACCGCGACCTGGAGGACGTGGAGAAGATGATCTCCGCCGCCAAGCCCGGCGGGCGGCGCGCCGTGGTGATCGGCGGCGGCCTCCTGGGCCTGGAGGCAGCGGCCGGCCTCGCAATGCGCGGAATGCGCGTCACCGTCATCCACCTGTCGGAAACGCTGATGGAGCGGCAGCTCGACCCCGCGGCGGGCTACCTCCTGGAAAAGGCCATCGCAACGCGCGGCATCGAGGTCATCACCAAGGCCAACACCGAGGCGATCTCCGGCGATACGCACGTCACCGGCGTGCGCCTCAAGGACGGGCGCGAGATCCCGGCCGACATGGTGGTGATGGCCGTCGGCATCCGCCCCTCCACCGGCCTTGCCAAGGAGGCGGGGCTGGACGCCGGGCGCGGCATCCTGGTCGACGATACGCTGCGCACCTCCGACCCCGATGTCTTCGCCGTGGGCGAGTGCGTGGAGCACCGCGGCACGTGCTACGGCCTCGTCGCGCCGCTCTACGAGATGGCGGCCGTGATCGCCGACCAGCTCACCGGCGGCACGCGCACCTATCAGGGCTCCGTCACCTCGACCAAGCTGAAGGTCACGGGCATCAACCTGTTCTCCGCCGGCGACTTCGCGGACGGCGAAGACCGCGAGGACATCGTCCTGCGCGACGCGGCGAGCGGCGTCTACAAGCGCCTCGTCCTGAAGCAGAACAAGGTCCAGGGCGTCGTCCTTTATGGCGATACGGCGGACGGCGCGTGGTACTTCCAGATGCTGAAGGACCAGGCGGACGTCGCCGACCTGCGCGACACGCTGATCTTCGGGCAGGCGTTCGCGGGGGCGAGCCCGCTGGACCCTACGGCGGCCGTTGCAGCCTTGCCGGCTGATGCCGAGATCTGCGGCTGCAACGGCGTGTGCAAAGGGCAGATCGAACAGGCGATCAGCGAGAAGAAGCTGTCGTCCATCGACGAGGTGCGGGCGCACACCAAGGCGTCGGCGAGCTGCGGCACCTGTTCCGGCCTCGTGGAGCAGTTGCTGAAGCTCACTCTCGGCGATGCCTATAACCCCCTCGCCGTACAGGCGATGTGCGGCTGCACCCGGCTCGGCCACGACGACGTGCGCCGCCTCATCAAGGCGAAGGCGCTCAAGACCATTCCGGCCGTGATGCAGGAGCTGGAATGGTCGACGCCCAACGGCTGCGCCAAGTGCCGGCCGGCGCTCAACTACTATCTCGTGGCCGACTGGCCCGAAGAGTACGAGGACGACTTCCAGTCCCGTTTCATCAACGAGCGCGCGCACGCCAACATCCAGAAGGACGGCACCTATTCCGTCGTGCCGCGGATGTGGGGCGGGCAGACGTCCGCCGCCGAGCTGCGCGCCATCGCCGACGTGGTCGACAAGTTCGAGATACCCGCGGTGAAGGTCACCGGCGGCCAGCGGATCGACATGCTGGGCATCCGCAAGGAGGACCTTCCGGCGGTGTGGGCCGATCTCGGCAAGGCGGGCTTCGTCTCCGGCCACGCATACGCCAAGGGCCTCAGGACGGTGAAGACGTGCGTCGGCACCGACTGGTGCCGCTTCGGGACGCAGGACTCGACCGGCTTCGGCGTGCGCATCGAGAAGTTCATGTGGGGCTCCTGGACGCCGGCGAAGGTGAAGATGGCGGTCTCCGGCTGCCCGCGGAACTGCGCGGAGGCGACGTGCAAGGACGTGGGCGTCGTCTGCGTGGATTCGGGCTACGAGATCCACTTCGCCGGGGCCGCGGGGCTCGACATCAAGGGCACCGAGGTCCTCACCCTCGTTGCCAGCGAGGATGATGCGCTGGAGCACATCGTCGCCCTCGTCCAGATGTACCGCGAGACCGGGCACTACCTGGAGCGGATCTACAAGTGGGCCAAGCGCCTCGGGCTCGACACCGTGCGGGCGCAGATCGTCGACGACCCGCAGGGACGCAAGGCGTACTTCGACCGCTTCGTTGTCAGCCAGAAATTCGCGCAGGTCGATCCCTGGGCGGAGCGCGCCAAGCCCGAGCCGACGCAGGGGCACGTCAGCGAATTCCGGCACTTCGAGCCGAAGCCGCCCTCGGCGCCCGCGCGCACCCTGGAGCCCGCGCAATGAGCGGGGACTATGTGCCGGTCGGGCGGCTCGACGACATTCCGCCGCTGGGCGGCCGTTGCGTGAAGACGCCGCGTGGGCCGGTCGGCGTGTTTCGCACGGAGGACGACCGGGTGTTCGCGGTCGACAACCGCTGCCCCCACCGCGGCGGCCCGCTCTCGGAGGGGATCGTCCACGGGGCGTTCGTCACCTGCCCGCTCCACAACGCCGTGATCAGCCTGGAAACGGGCGAACTCGCGGGGCCGGACGTGGGACGCGTGGCGACGATCCCCGTGCGCGTGGTGGACGGCGAGATCCAGATTGCCATACCCGCCGAAATTCCGCGCGATCCGGTGCCGGGCGCCCCCGCTGCCGCCCTCCCCAAAACGGCAGCGCGCCGCGTGGCGCCGAAAGAGAGCGTCTGATGCACGCGCTCAAAGAGGCCGCGGTCGCCACGACGTGCCCCTACTGCGGCGTCGGCTGCGGTGTGCTCGCCCGCCGCGGGTCCGACGGCGTCGCGCGCGTCCTCGGCGATCCCACCCATCCGGCAAACCTCGGGCGGCTCTGCTCCAAGGGCTCGGCGCTCGGCGAAACCGTTGGCCTGGAAGGCCGCCTCCTCCACCCCCGCGTGGATGGCCGCCGCGCGACGTGGGACGCGGCGCTTTCGCGCGTGGCGCAGGCATTCTCCAACGCGGCGCGCGATCACGGGCCGGACTCGACCGCGCTCTACGTCTCCGGCCAGCTCCTGACCGAGGACTACTACGTCGCCAACAAGCTGATGAAAGGCTTCCTCGGCACGGCGAACATCGACACCAACTCCCGGCTCTGCATGGCCTCCTCCGTCGCGGGGCACAAGCGCGCGTTCGGCTCCGACACCGTGCCCGGCACCTACCAGGACCTCGACGAGGCCGATCTCGTCGTCCTCGTCGGCTCCAACCTCGCCTGGTGCCACCCGGTGCTGTTCCAACGCCTTGCCGCGGCGAAGGCGGCGCGGCCCTCGATGCGCATCGTCGCCATCGATCCGCGCCAGACCGCGACCACCGCCGAAGCAGACCTGCATCTCGCGCTCCAGCCCGACACGGACGTCGCGCTCTTCGCCGGCCTTTTGAAACACCTCCAGAACGCCGGCGCGACCAACGCCCCCTACGTCACCGCGCACACGGCCGGCGCCGACGAGGCATTGGCCGTCGCCGCGCGGTGGACGCCGGGCGCGGTCGCCGAGGCGACTGGCCTGTCGGACAGGGACGTCGCGCTCTTCTACCGCTGGGTGGCCGAGACGGACCGCACCGTCACCGTCTACAGCCAGGGCGTCAGCCAGTCCGCCGCGGGCACGGACAAGGTCAACGCCATCATCAACACGCACCTGTTGACGGGGCGGATCGGCCGCCTCGGCATGGGGCCGTTCTCCGTCACCGGCCAGCCCAACGCCATGGGCGGGCGCGAAGTCGGCGGGCTTGCCAACATGCTCGCCTGCCACATGGATCTCGCCGATCCGGCGCATCGCGACATCGTGCGCCGGCACTGGACCGCCAAGCGCATGGCCGAGGCGCCCGGCCTCAAGGCGGTGGACCTGTTCGAGGCGGTCCACGACGGGCGCATCAAGGCGCTGTGGGTGATGGCGACCAACCCCGCCGTCTCGCTTCCCGACGCCGGGCGCATCGACGAGGCACTGGCGCGCGTCCCCTTCCTCGCCGTCTCCGAAGTCGTCGCGTCCACCGACACCTTGCGCCATGCCCATGTGGCCCTTCCCGCCGCCGCCTGGGGCGAGAAGGACGGCACGGTGACCAATTCCGAGCGCCGCATCTCGCGCCAGCGCGCCTTCCTGCCGCTGCCGGGCGAGGCGCGGCCGGATTGGGCGATCGTCGCCGATGTCGCGCGCCGCATGGGCTTCGATGGCTTCGACTATGCCGGCCCGCACGAGATCTTCGACGAATACGCCCGCCTCTCCGCCTCCGAAAACGGCGGCACCCGCGCGTTCGACATCGGCGGCCTCACCGGCCTTTCCGCGACGCAGTATGAAGCGCTCCGGCCCCAACAATGGCCGCTGCCGGAGACCGGCGCCGCCCGGGCTCGCTTCTTCGCCGACGGCGGCTTCCATACCGCCGACCGCCGCGGCCGCTTCGTGCCCACCCCCTTCGCCGCGCCGCAAGCGCGCGCACCGCGCTTCCCCCATACGCTCAACACCGGCCGCATCCGCGACCAGTGGCACACGATGACCCGCACCGGCCGTTCGCCGACGCTCGCGACCCACTTCGCCGAACCCTTCGCCGAGATCCACCCCGACGACGCCACCGCCGCCGGCATCGCCCCGGCAACTCTGGTGGAGCTGGAAAGCCCGCACGGGCGCGTGGTCCTGCGCGCCCTCGTCACGACGCGCCAGCAGCCGAACAGCATCTTCGCCCCGATCCACTGGACCGGCGAGACCAGCGCCGACGCGCGGATCGGCCGCCTGGTCGCGCCGCGCCGCGATCCGGTGTCGGGCCAGCCCGCGTCCAAATCCTCGCGCGTCGCCCTCCGCCCCTTCGGCGCGGCGCTCTATGGCTACGCGGTATCGGTCGGCCCGATGCGCCCCCGCTTCGAATACTACGCCGTCGCGACGCTCGCCGCGGGCCGCGCGCTGGAGTTTGCGGACCGAACCGTGCCGGCCGACCCGCGCGCGCTCGCCGCGGCCCTCCTCGGCCGCGACGACCTTTGCGCCGCCGTCGACAGCACCACCGGCACCGCCCGTTTCGCCGCCTTCGATGATGGGGACCGCCTCGCCGGCGCGGTCTATCTCGCCCGCGAACCCGTCCCCGTCTCGCGCGCCTTCGTGAGCGCGCAGCTGGGCACTGTGTGCGACCGCGCCGCCGTGCTCGCCGGCCGGCCCGGCCCGGGCCAGGCCGACCCCGGCCCCACCATCTGCGCGTGCTTCCAGGTGGGCGCCAACACCATCCGCGCCGCGGTGGCGGACGGCGCGCGCACGGTCGCCGCCATCGGCGCCACGCTTTCGGCCGGCACCAATTGCGGCTCCTGCCGGGCCGAGCTTGCGCGCATCATCAAGGACGCCGAGAGCGACCCCAATTGCGAGGCCGATCATGACGCTCGTTCCCCTGCGCACGCCCTCTGAGGCAAAACTCCGCCGGCTGGACCGGCTGGCGACGCTGCCGCTCTTCTTCAAGCTGGAGGGGAAGGCTGCCGTGGTCGCCGGCGGCACCGAGGCGGCCACCTGGAAGGCGGAGCTTCTGGCCGCCGCGGGCGCCGACGTCGCGGTCTATGCGGCCGATCCGTCGGAGGAGATGGTCGCGCTGGTGGCGCGGGGCGCGGCCTGCGGCACGCTCACCCTCCACCGCCGGCCCTGGGATCCGGCGTGCCTCGCCGGCACCGCGCTCGCCATCTGCGATGCGGCGACGGAGGCCGAGGCCGCCGCCTTCGCCCATGCGGCACGGACGGCGGGCGTGCCCGCCAACGTCATCGACAAGCCGGCGTTCTGCGCGTTTCAGTTCGGCTCCATCGTCAACCGCTCGCCCGTGGTGGTCGGCATTTCCACCGATGGGGCGGCACCCATCCTGGGCCAGGCGATCCGCCGGCGCATCGAAACGCTGCTGCCGCCCGCGCTCGCGGCCTGGGGCGCATTGGCCGCCGGTGTGCGCACCGCCGCAACCGCCCGCCTCCTGCCCGGCCGCCAGCGCCGTGCCTTCTGGGAAGCGCTCGCCGGGCTGGCCTTCTGCGGCCGCGCGCCCGAGGCCGACGCCGCCGAGCGCCTCCTCGCCGCCGGCACCGCGCCCGATGCCGGCAAGGTCACCCTCGTCGGGGCCGGCCCCGGCGACGCCGGCCTCCTCACGGTCAACGCCGTGCGCGCCCTCCAGGCGTGCGACGTTATCCTGTTCGACGACCTGGTGTCCGACGACGTGCTGGAGCTTGCCCGGCGCGAGGCCAAGCGCATCGCCGTCGGCAAGCGCGGGGCTCGCCAGTCCTGCCGCCAGGAAGACATCACCTCGCTGATGATCCGCCTCGCCAAGGCCGGCCGCAGCGTGGTCCGGCTGAAGTCGGGCGATCCCTCCATCTTCGGCCGCTCGGGCGAGGAGATCGCGGCGTTGCGCGCCGAGGGGCTGGGGGTCGATATCGTCCCCGGCGTGTCGAGCGCCTCGGCGATGGCGGCCGCGCTGAAAGTCTCGCTCACCCACCGCGACCACGCGCAAGTGCTCAGCCTGATGACCGGCCACTCCCGCCACGGCCGCCTCCCCGACGATCTCGACATCCCCGCCATCATCGGCGAAGGCCGCACGGCCGTGGTCTACATGGGCGCTCGCACCGCCGGCGACTGGGTCGCCCGCGCCCTCGCTGCCGGCGTCCCGGCAACGTTGCCGGCCGTGGCCATCGCGTCGATCTCGCGCCCCGACGAGCGGCGCTGGGCCGGCCCGCTCGCGGCGCTGCCGGGCGCGGTCGAAACCCTCGGCGACGGGCCGGTTCTCATCGGTGTGGGCGAAACCTTCACCGCGGCCATGCGCGCGGACGCCGAAGCGGGCGCACGTCAGCCTGCCCCGTTCGAGCGGACACCGATGCTCGCCTAGCATTTTTTAGCCGCGTTCGAGGCCCGGACGCGACGGTGGACTGCATCGCATTTGGTCTTGTTGCCTGAACTGTGTCGTCTCGGCGCTTAACATTTCTGCAACACTTCTCGTTGACTCCGCGCCCTTCCTGAACGACCCTCGCGGCAGGCGACGCAATGACCTCAACGGCGAGGCAGTCGCCCAGACATGCTGAACCATATGCACGCCTCGAGCGGCCGGCAGAGAAGCCTCTCGCGCTTATGCGCTGGAGGCTTTTTGTTATTTGGGAGCACGCTTTGACAAAGACGGTCCCGGTTTGTCTCCTGTTTTCACGATCCGGCTCCTACTCTGTCGTGAGCGAAGCGATGCGCGCGGGCGCGCTGCTGGCGATCGAGGAGATCAACGCCGCGGGCGGCCCCGTCGCGTTCGATATCATCGAGGCGGACCCGGGCGGCGAGCCGCGGGCCTATATCGACGCCGCACGCGACATTCTTGAAAACAACAAGGCCAAGCATGTCATCGGCTGCTACACGTCCTCCAGCCGCAAGGACATTCTTCCTTACTTCGAAAAACACGACGCGCTCTTGTGGTATCCCTCGCACTACGAGGGTTTCGAGACCAGCGCCAACGTCATCTATACGGGCGCATCGCCGAACCAGCATGTTATCCCGCTTGCGCGTTACGTTCTCGCCCGCGGCTGGACACGGGCCTTCTTCATCGGCTCAAACTACATCTGGGCGTGGGAGAACAACCGTATCCTGCGCGATGTGATGACCACCGCCGGCGGCGTCGTGCTTGGTGAGCGTTACCTGCCGGTCGGCGACACGGACCTTGATGCGGTGATCCAGCAGATCGTCGAGATGCGGCCCGACTTCGTGTTCTGCAAGCTGATCGGCGAGTCGGCCTATGCCTTCTACCGCCGGTTCCGCGAGGCGATGCCAGCGGGCCTCGACCAGGCACGCGACATGCCGGTGGCGAGCTGCAGCCTCGCCGAGCCGGAGCTCGCCCAGATCGGTCCGGAGGCGGCCGACGGTCACCTTTCCTCCAGCGTCTACTTCTCCACGGTGACGACGCGCGAGAACGAGCGCTTCAAGGCGGTGTGGCGCAAGCGGTTCCCGGAGCTCGGCCACCCCTCGGCGGACGCGGAGGCGTCCTATATCGCCGGCCATCTCCTGGGGCGGGCGATCGAGCGGGCGGGCGATGCCGCGCTCGGACCGGTGCGCCGCGCCGTCGCCGGGCTGTCGTTCGACGCGCCGCAGGGGCCGGTCACGGTCGACCCCAACAACCACCACGTCGCGATGCGCACGCGGATCGGCCGCTCGACCCGTGCCGCGACCTTCGAGATCCTCACCGAGAGCACCGCGCCGGTGCGGCCCGACCCCTACCTCGTGTGGGAGGAGGAGTTCCGCCGCCAGCCGTCCTCGCCGATGCTGAGGATCGTACGGTGAGCGCGCCCGTCGTCCGCAACTTCCGCGGCGCGCGGGCGCTCGTCTACCACGCCGACGACGGCAGCCGCGCGACGCTCGCCGAGACGCTGCTGCGCCTCGGCCTGGAGGTGACGCTCTACGACCCCGGCTCGGCCGAACCCAAGCCGCCGGCCGATACCTACGACGTGCTCTTCTTCGATGCCGACGAAGGCTCCGACGGCGCGGCCACCGACGCGTGCGACGTGCCGCTCATCGCGCTGATCGGCGTCGAGGCGCCGAGCCGGCTCGCCCGCGTCGTGCGCCGGCGCGCGCCGGCCTACATCGTCAAGCCGGTGCGCTCGTCCGGCATCTATACCGCGCTCGTGGTTGCCTTCTCCGAGCACGCGCGGCGCAAGGCCGAGGCGGAGGAGCGCGCGGCGCTCGCGCGGCGCATCGCCAGCCGGCGCCACATGATCAAGGCGATCCTCACCATCATGGATCGCGACGGCCTCGACGACGAGGCCGCCTTCCAGACCCTGCGGCGCGATGCGATGCGCCGCCGGATCCCCATCGAGGACGTCGCCCGGCAAATCGTCGCCGAGGCCGACGCGTCCCACCAGTCCGCCCCCGAAACCCTGAACGCCAAGAGGATGTAGATGACCAACGCCTTCCGTCCGACCCGGTGGCTGGCCGCAGCCGCGCTCGCGGCCGTCGCCGCCAGCCCCGCGCTCGCCCAGGACCCGATCAAGATCGGCGTCCTGGAGGACCAGTCCGGCGACTTCGCCGCCGCCACCAACGTCAAGGTGCACGCGATCGAACTCGCCGCCGAGGAAATCAACGCGGCCGGCGGCATCGACGGCCGCCCCATCGAACTCGTCGTCTACGACACGCAGTCCGACAACCGGCGCTATCAGGAGTTCATGCGCCGCGTCCTGCAGCGCGACAAGGTGGACGTGGTGTTCGCCGGCTTCTCGTCCGCCTCGCGCGAAGCGTACCGGCCGATCGTCAACCAGTTCGACGGCCTCGCCTTCTACAACAACCAGTATGAGGGCGGCGTCTGCGACGCCAACATGATCGTCACCGGCGCGGTGCCCGAGCAGCAGTTCTCCACCCTCATCCCCTGGATGATGGAGACCTACGGGCCGAAGGTCTACACGCTCGCCGCCGACTACAACTTCGGCCAGATCTCGGCCGAATGGGTGCGCAACATCGTGGCCGAGAACGGCGGCGAGATGGTGGGCGAGGAGTTCATCCCGCTCGGCGTGTCGCAGTTCTCCCAGACCATCCAGAACATCCAGGAAGCCAATCCCGACTTCGTGGTGACGCTGCTGGTGGGCGCCGCGCAGGCCTCCTACTACGAGCAGGCGGCGGCGGCCAAGGTCGGCAAGCCGATGGCCTCCTCGGTGAACGTCGGTCAGGGCTACGAGCACAAGCGCTTCACGCCCCCCTCGCTCGCCAACATGTACGTGACGACCAACTACATCGAAGAGGTCGACACGCCCGAGAGCAAGGCGTTCCTGGACAAGTTCCACGCCAAGTACCCGGACGAGCCCTACATCAACCAGGAAGCGGCCAACTCCTACATCGCCATGAACCTTTACAAGCAGATGGTGGAGCGGGCCGGCTCGACCGACCACGACGCGATCCGCGCCGAGCTCGGGAAGGGCGACGTCTGCTTCGACGGGCCGTCCGGCAACGTCTGCCTCGACCCCAAGAGCCAGCACATGTCGCACACCATCTTCCTCGCCAAGGTGGAGGACGACCACTCGATCTCGTTCCCCAAGGTGTGGGAAGACATCAAGCCGTACTGGCTGGGTGACGTGGGCTGCGACCTGACGCAGGAGGATCCCTCCGCGCAGTACACCCCGTCGAGCCCGCCGCCGGCGAAATAATGCTCCTCGGCGCCCGCCCGCGGGCGCCGACCCTGCCGCTGGAGCGCTTGGGCGATCACGAGCGGATATCGTCCCCAGCCCGCCACCAAACCGACGGTCAGGATCAGCGTACGCATCCGCACAGTGACCAGGCACGCATGACAGAACGCTTCAGCCTGCACACAGATGAGGCCGGCGTCGAATACCTGGCCTGGGAAATGAGCATGACGGATCCGGTGTATTACACACAA
>JAUIJH010000038.1 GCA_030431335.1 Alphaproteobacteria bacterium | reverse complement strand
GGCCGATATATTCCACCGCCTCCTCGGGGGTGCGCGGGTGGCGGCGGTAGAAATCGTCCCGCTCGCGCTTCACCCGGCGGGGCTTGCCGGCGAGGTCGTCGGCGAAGTTGGCGAATGGGGCGATGGCGGCACGGTCGGTGTGGCCATAGAAGGCGTCCGGCACCAGGTGCGGGGCGTGCGGGTCCCAGAACTGCACGGTGGCAAAGAAGGGCGCGCCCGCCTCGGCGAAATCGGCGAGCAGCGCCACCGTCTCCTCCACCAGGAAGTGGGCCGGGGTGGAGGCGACCGGCCCGCGCCAGCGCCCGGCCCCCATGGTCTGGCCGCCCTCGTTGAAGCACAGCGTCGGCTCGACGGTATAGTGGAGGTTTTCGCGGGCGAGATAGTCGCGGAAGCCCGGATGGGTGGTGATGTTGCCGTAGCCGGCAAGGTCCATGCCCTCGAAACCGTAGGCGCACGGCCCCTTCTCGGTGCCGACGTGCCACTTGCCGATGAAGCCGCAGCGCATCCCCGCGTCCAGCAGCTTGAGGTGCAGGAGGCGGCCGGGGTCGGCGAGCTCGCGCGCCAGGGCATGGTACATGTCGCAGTTGGTGCCCATGCCGTGGCGGAAGGCGTAGTCGCCCGTCAGCATCGAGGCGCGCGCGGGCGTACACAGCGGGCACGTGGAATAGGCGCGCGTGAAATCGGCGCTCTCGCGGTGGAGCGCGTCGAGGTGGGGCGTGTCGGCGGGCAGGCGCTTGCCCGGGCCGGTGACGTCGGCGCGCATCTGGTCGACGCCGATGAGGAGGACGTTGCGCGGCGCCACGGTCAGCGGGCGATCGAGGGCAGGAACGTCACGAAGACGGGGAAGATCGTGATCAGGAACATCACTCCGTAGAGCACCAGGATGAACGGGACGCTCTCGCGGAAGATCGGCCCGATGGGGATCTTCGACAGGCCGCCGACGATGAACACCATCAGCCCCATGGGCGGCGTGATCATCGAGACCATCATGTTGAGGACAATGATGACGCCGAAATGGACGAGGTCGATGCCCGCCGCCGCGAGCCCCGGCAGCAGCGCCGGGATGACCACGTACATCATCGGCGCCTTGGTCAGGAACATGCCCATGACGATGAAGGCGGCGTGCACCACCATCAGGAGCTGGAGCTGGGTGAGGTCCATGGCGAGGATGAAGGTGGTGATCGCCTCCGTCACCTTCTCCACCGTGAAGACGTAGTTGAGCGCGAAGCCGCCGCCGATCAGCAGGAACACCATGCCGGACTGCTTGGCGCTTTCCAGGAGCGCATCGTAGAGCGCGGACCATGAACTCATGCGGTAGAGGAAGACCGACAGGAGCACGGCGTAGGCGCCCGCGACGGCCGCCGCCTCCGTCGGCGTGAAGACGCCGGAATAGATGCCGCCGAGCAGGATCGCCGGCATCAGGAGCGGCCCCGTCGCCCGCACGGTCGCCGACACGAGCGCGCGGCCGACGATCTTCTCCTCGGTGGGGAAGCCGCGGCGGCGGGCCTGGAAGGCGACCAGCGCCATCATGGCGATGCCCATCATCAGCCCCGGCACGATGCCGGCGAGGAACAGCGCCCCCACCGATGCGCCGGAGAAGAACGCGTAGACCAGCATCGGGATCGAGGGCGGGATGATGGGGCCGATGGAGGAGGACGCCACCGTCACCGCCGCGGCGTAGGCGGGGGGATAGCGGTTCTTCTGGCGCATCATGCGGATCAGCACCTGGCCGATGCCCGAGGCGTCGGACGTCGCGTCGCCGCTCATGCCGGAGAAGATGATGGAGGAGACGATGTTGACCTGCGCCAGGCCGCCCGGCCGGTGGCCGACCAGGGCGAGGCAGAACCGCAGGAGCCGGTCGGAGATGCCGCCATGGTCCATCACCTTGGCGGTGAAGATGAACAGCGGGATCGCGATGACGATGATGTTCTCCACCGAGGCGAAGATCACGCGCTCGGCCATCAGGCTCATGTCGAGGCCGGCGGCCAGCGAATAGACCACGACCGTGGAGATCAGCACGAAGCCGATGGGCAGGCCGAGGAGGATCTGCAGGCCGAAATAGACGGCGGTCCAGGTTAGGGCGTCGGACATCGGCTCAGATCTCGCCGTGGGGCGCGGGGTTGGCGCCGAGGTCGGGGTCGGGGTCGGCGTCGGGGTCGCCCCGCCACAGGCGGACCACGGTGATCACCGCGCGCAGCACGTAGGCGATCACGAAGAAGATGAGGAGGACGAAGAGGTAGCCGAGGTTGAAATCGAGCGCATAGGAGTGCTCGCGGAACATCCATTCCAGCACGGCCACGGTGTCCGGCAGCGACAGCACCATGACGATGGCGAAGGCGGACAACGAGACGGTGCGCAGGATGCGGCGGATCGGCGGCGGGAAGAGGTCGACCGCGAGGTCGAGGCTGACGTGCTCGCGCAGGGGCATCTGCGTGGCGGCGGTGAACAGGCTGAGCGTGACGAACAGGATGCCGGCGACCTCCAGCGTCCACACCAGCGGCTGGTTGAGGACGTAGCGCCAGAACACCTGCGCGACGAAGGTGAGGAAGAGCGCCGCGAACAGCGAGACCGAGACGATCTCGGCCAACTTGCGCGGCAGCGCCAGGAGCCGCCGGCGCGTGAGCGGGGCCGACCGGGGCCCGGTGGGAGGGGTGTCGCTCATTGGTGCCGTTCCCCCACCGGACGCCCGCGAAGCGGGAGCGAGGCGCCGTTCCGATCAATCATCACGCCGGCGCCTCGCGCGCTGTCAGTTGGTGGACAGCTCGGCGCACTCGGCCGGGATCTCGAGCCCGCCGATCTTGTCGAACATGCCGTCCTTCCAGTCGGCCGCCAGATCGCTCGACTGGAACTTGTCCAGCATCGCGCTACGGAAGGCCTCGCGATCCGGGTCGGTGAAGGTCATGCCGGCTTTTTCCATCTCTGCCTGGAGCGAGGCTTCCTGCTCCATGACGTTCTTGGTGTAGGCGGTCATCGCCTCGTGGGCGCCTTCCAGCACCACCTTTTGGTCCGCCTCCGACAGCTTCTCCCAGTTGCGCTTGGAGAAGGCCGGGAACTGCATCAGCACCTTGTGCTTGGTGTTCACGATCTGGTCGGTGACTTCGTAGAATTTGTTGGAATAGATCAGCGTCAGCGGGTTTTCCTGCGCGTCGACCGTGCCGGTCTGCAGCGCGAGGTAGAGCTCGGAGAACGGCACCGGGGTGGGATTGCCGCCGAGCCCCTCGCCCATCAGGATGTTGAGCGGCGACGGCACGACGCGGATCGACATGCCCTTCATGTCCTCGGGCGTCTGCACGTCCTTCTTGGAGCGCAGGTTGAGGGTGCGCGTGCCCTGGTAGGCGGCGTCGAGCAGCACGAGGTCCATGCCGTCCTCGACGTCGGACACCATCTCGTCCCACATGTCGCTCATGCGGAAGGCGCAGATGTGGTCCGGGCCGGTGAGGAGGTAAGGCGTCGCCAGGATGCCCCAGGCCGGCAGCTGCTCGGCGATCCAGGCGGGGGCCATGTAGGCGCCGTCGATGGTGCCGCGGGCCAGCGCCTGGCCCTGCTTGCCCTGCTCGACCAGCGCGGCCGAATCGAACACGTCCACCTCGAGGTCGGAATTGTCCTCGATGTACTGGGCCCAAGCGCGCATGGCGACGGCGTCCGGGTCGCTCGGCTTGCCGACGGTGGAGAACTTCAACGCCGCGGCGTCGGCGGTGCCGGCGGCGAACGCCACGGCGAGCGCGGTGGCGGCGACGATGGATAAGCGGTTCATGACGGGCTCCTCCCTGATGGGGCGGCTCCAGGACGGGCCGCGTTTATGTTGACGAACGCTACCTAGCAACGTAGCATTATGTCAACATGTCATGCCACTTTAGCGGCACCTTCAAAGGACACTCCATGACCCAGATCGCCGGCTTGCACGCGGCGCTGCCCACGCCCTTCACGGCCGACGGCGCGAGTCTCGCCGAGACGGCCTTCGCCGATCTCGTGCGTCGCAACATCGATGCGGGGCTCGACGGGCTCTATGTCGGCGGCAGCACCGGCGAATCGTTCCTGATGAGCCCGCAGGAGCGGGCGCGCTCCTACGCGGTGGTGGCCGAGGCGGCGGCCGGCGACTGCGCGCTGATCGCCCATGTCGGCGACGTGAACCCGGCCGTCTCGCTGCACCTTGCCAAGGAGGCCGCGCGGCTCGGCTACCACGCGGTCTCGGCCGTGCCGCCGTTTTATTTCGGCTACACCTTTGCCGAGCTGAAGGCGCACTACGCGACGCTAGCCGCGGCGACGGACCTCCCCTTCATCATCTACAACATCCCCAAGCTGACCGGCGTCACGCTGTCGACGGCGCAGCTCGTGGAGCTGATGTCGCTGCCCAACGTGGTGGGCGTGAAGAACACGGCGTCCGACTACTACGCGTTCGAGCAGATCCGCCGCGCCGCGCCGGACAAGATCCTCCTCAACGGCTTCGACGAGACGCTGCTCGCCGGCTACGCGATGGGCGGTGACGGCGGCATCGGCTCCACCTACAACGTCCAGCCCGGCCAGGTGTTGAAGCTGCGCGACGCGCATGCCGACGGCGACATGGACACCGCCCGCGCCGTGCAGGGGGAGATCAACGGACTGATCGACGCCATCGTCGCCGCCCGCGTGTTCCCGGCGATCAAGTATATCCTGGAGCTGCAGGGGCTGCCGGTGGGGCCGTGCCGCGCCCCCTTCCTGCCGCTGAGCGCTGCGGAGAAGAAGGGGCTCGACGAGGCGGTGGCCACCTACCTGTCGGAACCGGCCCCGACGCCGGCCAGCGCGCGAGGCTGAGCGACGTGGAAACGAGCCTGGGGCGGATAAGGTTGAGCGAGCAGATCGAGGAATCGATCCTGTCCGCCATCCGCTCCGGCGAGTTTCCGCCCGGCTCCAAGCTGCCCTCCGAACGCACGCTGATGGAGATGTTCGACGTCGGCCGCCCCTCCGTGAAGGAGGCGCTGCTGATGCTGGAGCGCAAGGGCTTCGTGCGGCTGAAGCGCGGCGTCGCCCCGGTGGTGGTGGCGCCCACGCCCAAGGGCGCGATGAACGCCATCGGCGACATGGTGAGCGCGATGCTGGCCGACAGCGCGCGCCGCTCCGAGTTCTACGATCTGCGCATCATCCTGGAGACGGCCGCCGCGATGGAGGCCGCCCGCCGCCGCGACGACGACGATATCGCGGTGCTGGAAGAGGCGCTGGCCGCCTGCCGCGCGAGCACCGGCAAGGGCGAGGCGTTTCGCGATGCGGACCGCGCGTTCCACCGCTGCCTGGTGGGGGTGTTGGACAATTCGGTCGCCATCGCGCTGCACGGCTCGCTGATCGAGTGGGGGCTGTTCAACCCCGAGCTCGGCCCCAAGGTGCAGCGCATCCACACCCGCGTGGTGGCCCAGCATGCCCAGATCCTGGAGGCGATCCGCGCCGGCGACGCGCTGGGCGCGGCCGACGCGCTGCGCACGCACCTGTTCACCCGCAAAGACGCCGCCGAGGGAGAATGACGATGCCCGCCGCCGCCCCCTCGGCCGCCGCGATCCGCGGCGTGTGGGCGACCGTCCTGTTGTCGCTCGACCCGTCCGGCGCCATCGATTTCAGCGCTCTCGACGATCAGATCGCCGCCTATGCCGCGGCCGGCTGCGACGGCATCTATACCGGCGGCACGGCGGGCGAGTTCCACACCGTGAGCGAGGCGGATTTTCGCGCCGTCGGCGAGCGGGCGGCACGGGCCGCGCGCGCGGCCGGCCTCCCCTTCCAGATCGGCGCGGCGCATCCGCTGGCGCCCGGCGGCCTCGCGCGTATCGCCTTCGCCGCCACCCTCGCGCCCACCGCGATCCAGGTCACGCTGCCGGACTGGACGGCGATCGATTTCGCCACCGCGCGCCGCTTTCTCCAAGGCGCGGCCGCGGCGGCCGGCGCCGTCCCCCTCGTCCTCTACAACCCGCCGACGGCCAAGACGGTGCTGTCCCCGGCCGAGCTCGCGCTGCTGGCGGCGGACCTGCCGGCCCTCGTCGGCCTCAAGTGCGGCGGCGGCGACGCGGCCTGGTACGCCGCGATGGCGCCGGTCCTGGCGCGCCTGTCGGTGTTCATCCCCGGCCACCACTATGCGAGCGGCATCGCGCAGGGCGCGCACGGCGCCTATTCCAACATGGCGTGCCTGTCGCCCGTGGGCGCGGTGCGCTGGGCCGCGCTCTGCCGCAGCGACCCGGCCGCCGCGCGGGACATCGAGGCGCGCATTGCCGCGTTCATGGCCGAGGCGGTGGTGCCGCTGCTGGAGGCGGGCCATCCGGGCTTCGCCATCGACAAGGCGATGGCGGCGGCGGGCGGCTGGATCGCCATCGCCCCGCGCTTGCTTTGGCCCTACGAGGGCGTGGCGGATGCCGCCGTCGCGCGCATCGCGCAGGCCGCGCGGCGCCACATTCCCGAATTCGCCCCCTCCGGGCGCTAGCGACCCGCCGCCCCCGCCTCAGGCGGACTTCTTGGCCTCCTCCAGCTCCTTGACGAGCTCCGCCCGTGCGTCGGCGAACTCCTGGTGGGTGGTCTCGCCCAGGTCCGGGAAGCGCGGATCGAGGTGGGCCAAGGTTTCGCAGATGGTCGCCGAGATGACGAGGCGGGAGTACCACTTGTCGTTGGCCGGTACCACGAACCAGGGCGCGTAGTCGCGCGAGGTGTGGCGGATCAATTCTTCGTAGGCGTGCATATAGTCGCCGAAGAAGGCGCGCTCCTTCATGTCGGCGGGGGCGAACTTCCAGTTCTTGTCCGGCTCGTCGATACGGGCCAGCAGCCGCCGCGCCTGCTCTTCCTTGGAAATGTGCAGGTAGAACTTCAACACCGTGGTGCCGCTGCGCGACATGTGCCGCTCGAACTCGCGGATGCTCTTGAAGCGGTGCTTCCACAGGTCCGGGTCGTCGGTCGCGATGCCGCGGCTGCGCAGGATCTCCGGGTGCACGCGCACCACCAGCACCTCCTCGTAGTGGGAGCGGTTGAAGATGCCGATGCGCCCGCGCGAGGGCAGCGCCTTCACATGGCGCCACAGATAGTCGTGGCTGCGCTCGATGGTGCTCGGCGCCTTGAAGCCGGTCACGTCGACGCCCTGCGGATTGATGCCGGTCAGCACATGCTTGATGGCGCTGTCCTTGCCGGCCGTGTCCATCGCCTGCAGCACGATGAGGAGCGAGCGCTTGCCCTCCGCGAACAGCCGCTCCTGCCACTTGCGCAGGTCCTTGACGTGGGTCTCCAACAGGTCCTTCGCGTCGCCCTTGGCGATGTCCAGCCCAGCCGTGTCGGACGGATCGACCGTGGCGAGGTCGAAGTTCTTGGCGTCGCGCACGCGGTGGCGCTCGGCAAGTTCGGCTGTATCCATCGCAGCGTCTCCCTCTCTTTGGCGGCGATCATAGCGCAGCCGCGCGGGGAAAGGGCCAGGGCCGTCGGCTGTCGCCCGGATTTGCGAACATTCGATGAACCGCGCTAGAATGGGAGGCAGCGTCACACGGGGTCACAGGGCGCCATGGCCAAGCTTTTCAACCACATGCACTTTCGGATGCGCTTTGGCGGCCACAGCGGGGAGCAGAGCGGCGACCACAGCGGCGACCGGGCCGTCGGCGGCGCGGCGGTGGCGCGGTGAACGGCTCGGTCTACATCGCCACCAACGCTTATCTGCCGGACCTGGTGAAGATCGGCCGGTCGGCCGATCCCGCGCGGCGGATGATCGAATTGTCGGGCGCGGCCGGCGTGCCGGGATCGTTCACCCTCGCCCACGCGGTGAAGGTCGCCGACATGCACGAGGTGGAAGCGCGGATGCACCGCCGCTTCGCCGCCCGGCGCGTGGCCGGCTCGGAGTTCTTCAAGCTGTCGGTGGCGGAGGCGAAGGTGGGGCTCGCCCGCGTCGCGTTCCGGGCACGGTTCATGCCGCGGGTGACGCGCCCGCCCGCGCGCGGCGCACGGCGCGGCCGGCCGCCCGCCGCGGGGCTGCTGGTATCGCTGGCGGGATCCTGCGGCGCCGCCTACGCCACCGCGCAGGGCGCCGGGCTCGCCGGGTTCGCCGCCACGCTGGCGCTGTTCGCGGCCTTCCTGGCCTTCGCGGCCCGCTACAACGCCCTCGCCGCCAAGCGCCCGCCGGCGCGCAAGCCGGCCCGCCGCGCCGCCCCCGCCGCGCGGCGCTGGAGCCGGCACGAGATGATCGCGCTCCTCATCGGCGTCACCATCGCCCTCGGCCTCTTCGTCCACCTGCGCGCCGCCGCCTGATACGCCGTCGCGTTGGCGCGACGGGTCGGCCGATGGGTTCGGCCGGCGACCGGCGTTGAGACCCTCCCCCGGCACCGGCCAGACGACCGGAACGGCGACCCCGATGCCGAGCCGTACTAATTAGTGTTGACTAATGCATTAGCGAGCACTAATCATTTCGCATGGTCGCAACCGCCCCCATAGATGCCGTCATGCAGGCCCTCGCCGTGCCCACCCGCCGGATGGTGTTCGAGCGGGTTGCCCGGTCCGGCGAGATCACCGTTGCCGAGTTGACGCGGGGCAGCGGGGTGACCCAGGGCGCCATCTCCCAGCACCTGAAATCGTTGAAACGAGCGGGCCTGGTCACCGAACGCCCCGAGGGCCGGAAGGTGTACTACAGCGCCCGCCCCGAAGGGCTCGAGCCACTGGCCGGCTGGATGAGCCACTACGGCGCCTTCTGGGGCGACCGGTTCGCCGCGCTGCGTGCCCTCCTCCAGGAGATCGATCCATGAGCGACGTCGCATCCGCAACGAGGGACATCGTGGTCGAGGAGGTCTTGCCGCACGCGCCGGAGACGATCTGGAGGGCGCTGACCACCGGCGCGCTGATTGCCCGCTGGTTGATGGCGCCGGCGGGGTTCGCGCCCGTGGTGGGCACGCGCTTCACCTTCCAGACCAAAGCCGCCGGCGCGTGGGACGGCGTCATCCATTGCGAGGTGCTCGAGGTGATCGAGAACGAGCGCCTCGCCTATAGCTGGAAGGGCGGTCACCCGGAAAACGCCGGATACGGATCGCCGCTGGACACGGTCGTCACGTGGACGCTGGAAGGGACGGCGAAGGGAACGCGCCTGCGCCTCGCCCATTGCGGCTTCGTCGTGCCGCTGAACAGGTCCGCGCTCGAGACCATGGGGCGCGGCTGGCAACAGGTCGTGCCGCGTATCGCGTCGATCGCGGGCGACTGACCGGACGCGGGCCGGCGACCGACCGCGCCCCATCGACGCTTCACCGAAGGATCGACGCTTCACCGAAGGAGAGACGAATGAGCGATGCCTATTGCGGCGGCTGCGCCTGCGGCGCGATCCGCTATGAAATCTCGGCCGAACCGATCTTCATGAACGACTGCCAGTGCCGCGACTGCCAGCGGGCGAGCGGCACCGGGCATGGATCCTACCTGACGTTCCCCTCACGCGCGCAAGTGAAGCTGACGGGCGAGCCGACGCACTGGACCTTGGTGGGCGAAAGCGGCAACGAGAAGGCGCACGCCTTCTGCCCCACCTGCGGGTCGCCGGTGTACCTGGCATTGTCGGCGCATCCCGACTTGTTCACCGTGCACGCCGCGAGCCTCGACGATCCGGCCGGTACGCGCCGCAGGTGGTGACCTATGCCAAGCGCGGCTACGTCTGGGACCACCTCGACCCGGCGCTGCCGAAATTCCAGACCATGCCGCCGGGTTGAGGCGCGGCGGCCGGGCGCGACCCGCCGCGGGCCAAGCGGCGGCGCGTCCTAGCTCCCACGCCTACCGGTCCCGGCTCAGCTCGACCGGGGTGCCCTGGCGGTGGGAGCGTTCGGCGGCGAGGCAGACCTCGATGGCGATGCGGGTCTGTTCGGGCGTCAGGATCGAGCGGCCCTCGCGGAAGCCGGCATAGGCGGAGCGCAGGCTCTCCTCCAGCTCGAAGACCTCGCCCGACAGGGGCACCGCCACCGTCTCCACCTCGGCCGCCCCGCGCTGCACCTTGAGCTCGAACTCGGGGTGCATCGTGCGGTCCTGCGCGCCCGACCACCAGGTGCGCACGCTGCCGGCCGTTCCGCCGATCACCAGCGCCGTGTGATGCTCGAAGCCCGAAAGGCACTGGCTGAGCACGGCGAGCGAACCGTCGTCCCATTCGAGCACGGTGCAGAAATGGTTGGCGAGGTCGCCGTTGGCGCCGTTGCCGTAGGCGGTGACCCTGGCGGGCGCGCCGTTCTCGGCCGCGTACCACATGACGAGATCGAAGAAGTGGACCAGTTCCTCCAGCACCCACGAGCCGACGCGCGCGGGGTCATAGCGCCAGCCGCCCGAGCCTTGCCGGAACTTGTGGCGGAACAGCGAGAAGTGCTGGTAGCGCACCGCGCCGATGTCGCCGGAGGCCACGATCTCGCGCACGCCGCGCCACTGGTGCGACACGCGCAGCTCGTGGTTGACCGCGACGCGCCGGCCGGCCGCCCGTGCCGCCTCGATCACCCGGTCGCACTCCTCGAGCGTCACGCCGATGGGCTTTTCGAGGAAGACGTCGGCGCCCGCGCCCAGCGCCGCGACCGCGAACGCGGCGTGGACGTCGTTGGGCACGGTGACGTTGACGACGTCGTAGCCGCCCGCCGCCAGCATCGCCTCGTAGTCGTTGAAGCGGCGCGCGTCGGGCAGGAGTTCGGCGGCCGCCGCCTCGGAGCGCTCCGAATGGCAAAACACGGAGGCGATCCGTGCGCCGTCGATGGCGCCGATCGCCCGGGCGTGCATCTGGCCCCACGCGCCGAAGCCGGCGAGCGCCACGCGGGTTTGTGTCTCGATCATCAGTTCGCCTTTCCGGGCGGGTGTCGAAGGAAATCTGGGCGGGTCGCGGGGGGGCTCGGCACGGCGGGCGGCACCGTCAACCCCCGGTCCGGACCCGGCTTTCGGCGGCGATGGCGCGGTGATTGCGCGCCGACGTCTCCGCCGCGGTGAACAGCATCGCCGCCTCGTTGGCGACGGACACGAAGTGGTAGCCGTTGCGCACGTGGCGCTCGGCGAGATCGGCCGACGCCGCCAGCACGCCCGCGACCTTGCCGGCCGCCCGCACCTTCGCCGCCGCCGCGTCGATCGCGGCGGTGACTTCCGCATCGCCCGCCTGGCCGAGCTTGCCCATGCTGGCGGCAAGGTCGCCCGGCCCGAAGAAGACCGCGTCGACCCCCTCGACGGCCGCGATCTCCTCGACCGCCGCAAGCGCTTCCTTGGTCTCGGCCTGCACGATGAGAAAGAGCGTGTCGGAGGCCGCGCCGAGATAACCGCGCGCAAAACCGTAGCGGCTCGCCCGGTGCATGGCCGCCACCCCGCGCGTGCCGCGAGGCGGATAGTGGATCGCCGCGACCGCCCGCCGCGCCTCCTCCGCGCTCTGCACGTAAGGCAGCATGATGGTCTGCGTGCCGATATCGAGAAACTGCTTCAGGAGCACGGGGTCGTTCCAGGGCAGGCGCACGATGGGAACGGTCGGCGTCGCGGCCAGGATGCGCAGGTGCATCAGCGCGTCCGCCACGGAGACGGGCGCGTGCTCGCCGTCGATCAGCAGCCAGTCGTAGCCGGCCCAGCCGAGGCCCTCCACCGCGTTGGCCGAATTGAGCATCGACCAGATGCCGACCAGCGGGCGCCCCGCCTGCAACGCATCGCGAAAGGGATTGGTGAGCGGCTTCTGGCCCGCCGGCGCTTCTGACTGTTGCTGGTTCACGTTGGTTGATCCTCCCGAGCGACTTTCTTTGTGGGCGCGAATTGGCCACGCACGGCGGCCCTACCCTTCCGTCTCGAACGCGCGGGGGAGCGGGTCGCGGAAGGCGCCGCCCACGAAGCTGCCGCGCGCGGCGAAAAGGAAGGTGCCCTCTTTGCGCTGCCCCTCCACGTCGGTGAAGGTGAAGGGGCGGTGCACCTCTTCCAACAGGGTGATGTCGGCCGGCACGCCCGGCGACAGGTGGCCGAGCGTGTCGCGGCCGGTGGCCCGTGCCGGACGGTCGGTCGCCATGGCGATTGCGTCCTCCAGGGCGACGCCGCAATTCACCAGCTTGCTCATCGTGTGGAGGAGATCGTAGGCGGGGCCGTCCACGCTGAGGGTGTGAACGTCGCTGGAGATGATGTCGGGGGCGAAGCCGTCCGCCACCGCCGCTTCGGCGCTTTTGAAGCCGAAGGCGCCCATGCCGTGGCCGATGTCGAACAGGACGCCGCGCCGCCGCGCCTCGCGCAGCGCCGGAAGCACCGCGCCGCCCTCGTCGACCGGCGCGTTGGGGGCGGGTCGGAAGCAGTGCGTCAGCACGTCGCCCGGACGCAGCCGCGCGAGGATCTCGCCATAGGTCGGCGGCGGCTTGCCGATGTGGGTCATGATCGGCAGCCCGGTGCGCTCCGCCGCCTCGATCGCCCGGTCGAGCGCGAGGAGGCCGATCTCGCCCGACGTCGCGTAGCCGAGCCGGACCTTGACGCCGACGACGACGTCGCGGTGTTTCTCCACCGCCGCGACGCAGTGGTCGACCGACATGAGGTCGCCGACGGAGGCTTCTCCGAACGAGAAGCCGCGGTCGAAGGCGAAGATGCCGGGATAGGAGATGTTGACATAGGCCAGCGTGCGGAACGCCGAGCGGGCCATGACGAAGTCGCGCAGCCCGTCGAAGTTGCCGTAACCGGCGCTGCCGGCATCGACCATGGTGACGACGCCCGAGCGCCGCGCCACCGGGTCCGGATCGACGCCGTAGGCGGTGGCCTTGTGGTAGATGTGGGTGTGCAGATCGACGAGGCCGGGCACCACGAGCATGCCCCGCGCGTCGACGATTTCGGCCGCGCCGGCGGCAAGGTCGGGCCCCACGGCGGCGATGCGCCCGCCCGAGACGGCGACGTCGGCGCGCGCGTCGTACCCGTTGCGCGGGTCGATCACGCGCCCGCCGGCGATGACCAGATCGGTGCCCTGCGGCGCGTCTACCATGGCAGTGCGAATCCCCTGTAGTCGTAGACCTGCCCGGTGTCGTGGTTGCCCAGGCAGCGGATCACTTCTCGCATCTGCCGCACGCTCTCGGCCACCGGCACGGCGGCGTTGCCCCCACCGCCGGCCGTGTCGACCCAGCCGGGATGAATCGAGGCGACGGTGATGCCGCGCTCGAACAGATCGATGGCGAGGCTGCGCATGATCGCGTTGAGCCCGGCCTTGCTGGCGCGATAGCCGTAGTGCCCGCCCGACAGGTTGAGCGCGATGGAGCCCATGCGGCTGGTGATGGCGACGAAGCGGCGCATCGAGCCGGCGACGAGGTTGGCCTCGAAGGTCTCCACCAGGCGCAGCGGCCCCATGGCGTTGACCTCGTACATCGCCCGCACATAGCCGAAATCGAGGCTGCCGAGCTTGCCCGTATCGAGGCCGATGCCGGCGTTGGAGACGATGAGGTCGATGGCCGTTTCGCCGAGGTCCCGCTTGAGCGCGGTGAATTGCGCCGGGTCGGTGACGTCGAGCGGGGCGTGGCGCATCGGGCCGGCGTCCGCGATGCGGTTGGCGGGGTCGAGATAGGTGGCGATCACGTCCCACCCCGCGCCGGCATATTGGCGCGCGAACTCGCGGCCGATGCCGGTGTCGCATCCGGTGACGAGAACTGTCGGCATCAGCCGTTCCCCCCTGTGCCGTGGCCGAAATGCGGTTCCGGCAGGCCGCGCACGCCGGTGCCGTCGATGCGAAAGAGCTTGCCCGCGTCCGGCCAGTCGGCGCGCTCCGCGTCCGCGAGCATGGCCGTTGCCGAGGTGACGTAGAGGGTGGCGAGGTCCGGCCCGCCGAAGGTGACCATGGTGGGGTGCTTGGCGGGCACGGGAATGCGCGCGACCATTTCGCCCGCCGGCGAGATGCACGCGACCGCGCCGCCATGGACGAGCGCGCACCAGTAGTTGCCGTCCCGGTCGCAGGTGGCGCCGTCGACGCGGCCCTCGATGTCGGCGGTGGAGAAGAAGACGCGCTTGTTGGAGATCGCGCCCGCCTCGAGGTCGAAATCGTAGAGCCAGACCGTCTCGTCGCGGCTGTCGGCGAGGTACATGCGGCGGTCGTCCGGCGAAAAGGCGATGCCGTTGCCGATGATGAAGCCCTCGGCCATCGCGTGCGTGGCAAGGTCCGGATCGAGGCGGTAGAGGACGGACTGGCGGCCGACGAAATCGGAATGGACGCTGGCGCACCAGTAGCGGCCGCGGCGGTCGCACTTGCCGTCGTTGAGGAGGAGGCGCGGGTCGGGGCCGAGCGGGTTGGCGAGCAGCGTCACCTCGCCCGACGCGAGGTCGACGCGGTTGAAGCCGCTGCGCATGGCGGCGAGGAGGCTGCCGTCGCGGGCGAAGGCGAACGAGCCGATGTCGCACGGCATGGCGAAGCTCTCCACCATGCGCGTCGCGGGATCGATGCGGCGGATCGCCGGGGCGAAGGCGTCGACCCAGTAGAGCTTGCCGTCGGCGGGGTTCCACTGCGGCCCCTCGCCGAGGATGTCCGGCGCGTCGGTGAGGATGGCGAGGTCGGGCACTTACCGGGCCTCGCGGAACGCGTAGCGGGCGCGGTGCGCGCGCTCTTCGCCCGGTGCGAGCACGATCATCGACGGCCTTTGGGCGAGTTCGCCGCCGCCGTCCGGCGCGTCGCCGTGACCGGTCCAGCTTTCGATGCACAGGAAGGCGGCCCCCGCTTTGGTCCAGAACGCGAAGTGGGCGAAGCCTTCGTGGCTCACCTCGAGGGCGGTGCCGTCGCCGGGGTGGAACGTGACGTCGCGGCTGCGCGCGTCGAGGAAGCAGACCGCCTCGTTGCCGATGTTGGCGGGCGTCAGCGCCATGGCGCGGCCGTCGATGGCGACCGGGCGCCTCTGGGGCGAGAACAGCCCCTCGGCGGTGATCACCGGCACCAGCGGCGTCTCGTCCGCGCCGAAGAGGATCGCGCCGCGGCCCTCGGCGCGCGCGGGCCAGGCGAAGCCCGGATGAAGGCCTGCCGCATAGGGCATCGGCCGCGTGTCGGCGTTGGCCACGCGCAGCTCCACCGCCAGCGCATCCGGCTCCAGCGTGAAGGTCACGCCGAGGCGGAACGCGAAGGGGTAGTGGCGCCGCGTCGCCTCGCTGTCGCAAAGGGACAAGGTGGCGGCGTCGGCGCTCACGCGCTCGACGGCGAACGGGCTGGTGGGCGCGAAGCCGTGGATCGGCATCGGGTAGCGGCGGCCCTCGATGGTGACCTCCGCGCCGGCCGAGCGGCCGACGAGCGGAAACAGGACCGGCGCGCTGCGGGGCCAGGACGCGGCGTCGCCCGGCCAGATCAGCTCGCGGCCGCCGACCGTCCACGAGCGCACCTCCGCACCGAGGGGGCTGATGTGGGCCGTGCCGGCGGCGCTCTGGAGCGAGACGAGTTCGGTCACCGTGCGGCCTCCGGATCGGGAAATGGGGCGGGGTCGAGGAAGCGGTCGACGGCGCGGCGCACGAGGCGCGCGGCGTCGTTGTCCTCGGGCAGGTCGCCGAGGGTGCCGGCGAATGCGACGGAGCCGGTGGACAGCACCGCCCCGCCCGCCCCGGTCTCGAAGAAGACGAGGTCGGCCCGCAGCAGCGGCGTCAGATGGCCGACCACCGTGGGCCGGTTGACCAGCACCTCCTCGTTGGCCAGCACATAGGTGTCGTCGAACCCGGCGGCGCTCGCGATCACCAGCGCATGGTCCGGCGTTCCGAGCGCGGTGTCGGCCCGGTCGATCTCGATGCCGGCGGCGCCGCCCCCGCTCACCCCGGTCGCGCCGAGGCGCTCGCCCGGCGCCGGGGGCTCCTCGAACAGGAAGGAGACGCGCGGGTCGAGGCAGCCCTCGCCATAGCGGTAGGGATGGCTGCGGAAGAACCCCTGCCCCGTATAGCCCACCCCCACCAGCGCCTGCGGCGGGCGACCGTTGCGACGCCACAGGCCGCCATAGGCGCCGTCGAAGGCGTGGTAGTATTCGCCGGGCTCGGCGGCCCAGCTCCGATTGCCGTCCTCGGCGCGGCGCAGCTCGATGGTCTCGGGGTGGTCGGGGTGGGTCGACACGCGCCAGTAGAAGCCGTTGCCGCCGAGATAGACGAGGCGGCCGCCCGCCGCGAGGAAGCCGCCGAACGCGTCGTGGCTGGCGGTGGTGTGGTACTCCGGGTGCGAGCCGGTGAGGACGCAATCGTAGGGGCGGAGCGCGGCCGGGTCGGCGTCCAGATCGTCGTCGGTGACGATCTCGTAGGCGAGGCCCTCGCGCTCCAGCCACGACAGGATCAGGAGGTCGGCGCCGAAATTCCACAGCCCGCCGCCGATGCCGCCCTGCCACGCGCGCTGGGTGTGGCGCAGCGTGAGGCACGGGCGCCGGCGCGAGGCGTAGGCGACGCCGGCGCCGTCGGCGTGGGTGTCGTAGAGCGACAGGCCGTATTCGGGATGGGCCGCGAGGTGGCAGTCGCCCGGTGTCAGCACCAGGAGGCGGTTCGCGAGCACTTCCGGATTGGCGCCGTGCAGCAGGCAGCGGTCGTTGACGTAGGCGAGATAGGTGAAGGTCGGCGCGACGAAGGCGAGCTTGGCCGCCGCGCCGCGCCGTTTCGGGGTGACGAAGATCGGCAGGACATCGCAGCCCGCCTCCCCGGCGATCTCCAGGAAGTAGAGCCCGCTGTCGAGCGTCTCGGGAAGCGCGACTGCCGCGGCCCGTGCCCATCCGGCGTCGGCGAGGTCGTCCTCGTGGAAGTGGACGCTCGCATAGTCGCGGGGCGCGTGCTTGAAGCTTTGCTCGCTGCCGGTCCAGCGCGCGCCTTTCACCGCCCGCGTGGGCAGGTTGACGAAGCGGCCGTCGCGCCCGTGCGGGCCGGCATCGACGGCGACGGCGCTGTCCATCCGGCGGCTGAAATCCCAGGCCGCCACCGTGTCGGGGCCGAGATCCGCGGCGCCGGCGGCGAACGCCTCGAGCCGGCAGAAGGCCTCCTGCGGGTCGAGCGCGCCGCGCCACACGATGGGCGCCTCGAGGCGGCCGTTGAATGTGCGCGGGGCGCGGCCGCTGGCAAGCGTGAGCGCCAGGTCGCCGGAGAAGAGGCCGGCCGGGACCGGCGCCGTCGCCGCGCGGATGCCGCCCGGAGTGTGCACGGCGAGGCCGACGGTCTGCCGCGCCGCGTCGAACGTCAGCGCGAGCGCGCGCCAGTGGCCGGCCGGAAGCGCGCCGCCGAGCGCAATGGCGCTCTCCCCGTCCACCGCGAGCGCTAACGAGCCGCCGGGGAGGAGATCGAGCGCCAGCGCGCCGGCGGCGCTGGCGAGGGCGAGGAGACCGTTGCCGTCTTCGGCGATGGAGGTGGGCCGCGCGAGGACGGCGAGCGTGAAGGCTTGGGCGAGCCCGGCCGCGTCCGGGAGCGCCGCCTCGAAGCAGGAGCCGATGCGCGTTTGCTGCGGCACGATCGCGAACGGGTCGCAGCCGATTTCGACGCGCTCGGTGGCGAGCTCGAAGGCGCCGTCCTTGGGGGTGAAGCGGCGGAAGCGGTGCAGCGCGAGCGAGGCCATCGACGGCGCATCTGCCGTCAGATGCAGCGAAACCGTGTCGCCCGGCCGATAGCTCCAGCGGTCGGTGTAGCCGGTGATGCCGAAATCCGGATCGCGGATCATGCGCCCTCGCCCATGCCGAGGTCCATGCGCAGCCGGAAGACATGGCGCTCCGCCTCGCGCAGATCGTCGAACACCGGCTCGAGGCGCTCGACGGGCTTGCCGCGACCGCCGAGCCGCGCAAGCTGCCACCGGCGCCCGGCCTCGATCTCGACGAGGACGAGCTTGCCGGCCGCCGGGCGATCCCGCAGCGAGAACAACAGCCGCTGCAGGCCCGGCGATTGATCGGCGTAGGGGTCGGCGAGGAAGGCGGCGACCTCGTCCCGCGCCTTGCCGCCGGTGGGTTTGTCAGCTTCGCCCATGGCGCTCGCCCGGCCTAGTGGTCGATCTTGGCACGGTGCACGCGCTCGAAATGCTCGTGATAGAGATGCGGCGCGATCTGCACGTCGACGAGGGCCGGCACGCCGCGCTCGTTGGCCGCCAACGCCTCGCGCAGCGCCGCGTCGATCATGTCCGGATCCTCCACCTTGATGCCGAAGCACGATTGCGCCCGCGCGATCTCCGCGAAGTCGCTCACCACCGCGAAGCCGGTGTT
This sequence comes from Alphaproteobacteria bacterium, assembly GCA_030431335.1. Classification (GTDB taxonomy): domain Bacteria; phylum Pseudomonadota; class Alphaproteobacteria; order Rhizobiales; family Amorphaceae; genus Acuticoccus. Next base: position 17,737 of record JAUIJH010000038.1, on the reverse strand, counting down.
GACGAGCGGCTTCTGGCCGAGCACCTGGTTGTACTGCACCCAGCCGAAGGCCTGGTTGTTGAGGACGACCCAGGTGACGCCGCAGCGCCGTTCGGCGGCCATCGCGAGCTCGGCCAGCGACATCTGCATCGCGCCGTCGCCGGTGAAGCAGACGATCTTCTTGTCCGGCCGGGCGATCTTCGCGCCGATGGCGCCGATGGCACCCATGCTCATGGCGGTCTGCTCGGCCATCGGCACGCAATCGTCCACATCGAGGACGCGGTAGTGGGGCCAGTAGTAGCACCACAGATCCGCCCCGCCGTTCTCCTTCATCAAGATGGTGTCGCGGCCGAAGATGCGGTTGACCGCGTCGAGCACGCGCGGAACGCGGATCGGGGCGGACGTGTCGCGGGCGGCCGCCTCGAGCTTGGGCTGGTAGTCGTCCTTCAGCGCTGCGATGGTGGCGATGCGCGCCCCGCGCGCCCCGGCATCGATCGGGGGCAGCGCGGCGAGGAGATCCTCCAGCGTCAGCGTGGCATCGCCCACCAGCGCGATGTCGGGGCGCATGTTCATGCCGATGGTTTCGGGGTCGATGTCGAGCTGGATGAATTTGGCGTCGTCGGGCCAGAACTGCCAGCTGTTGGTGGAGAAGGCTTCGAGCCGCGTGCCGACGGACAGGATGAGATCGGCGCCGTCGAACCACCGTTTGCCCGGCTCGGTGAAGTAGAGCCCCGTCTGGCCCATGGCGAGCGGGCCGTCCTCGGGATAGATGCCGCGCCCGCCCGGCGTCGTCATCACCGCCATGCCGACCTTGTCCGCGAGCGCGGCGACGGCGGCGCCGGCGTTGGAGAACACCGCGCCCGAGCCGCACCACAGGAGCGGCTGCCTGGCGCCGGCGAGCGCGGCCGCCGCCTGCCGCAGCACCTCCGCATCGGGCCGCGAGAGGTGGCGGCGATAGCCGGGGCGATAGTCCGGCATCTCGATCTCGAGGTCGGCGAGGTCGGACGGGATCTCGATGAAGACGCCGCCGGGACGGCCGTTCATGGCGATCGCGAAGGCGCGTTCCAGCACCCACGGCACGCGCGAGGGATCGGTGACGCGCACGGCCCACTTGGTCACCGGGCGCATCAGCGCCACGGCGTCCAGCTCCTGGAAGGCGCCCATGCCGTTGTGCTGCTCGACCACGCCGTTGACGATGGCGATCACCGGCAGCGATCCGGACGTCGCCTCCAGCATCCCCGTCACCAGCGTCGTGATGCCGGGGCCGGGGTTGGAGAAGACGATGCCGGGCTCGCGCTTGAGCCGCGCGTAGGCGTAGGCGCACGAGACGGCCGACTTCTCGTCGCGCACGAGCACGAAGTCGATGTCGGTGTGCTCGTCGAGGTCGTAGACGAGGTGCTTGGGGTTGCCCGGCAAGCCGAACACATGGCGCACGCCCTCCGCTTCCAGAGCGTCCGCGACGGCCCGCCACACTGTCTTCCTCGTCATCGTCCTACCTTTCGGGAGCATCGGTTGCGGCCGGCGCAACCGCTCGTTTCGTTGGCAGCTTCCCCAGCCCCGGAATGGAATCGATGAGAAGCCGCGTGTATTCGTGCGCGGGGTCGAACAGCACCTGCGCCGACTCCCCCTCCTCGACCACCGCGCCATTGCGCATGACGGCGACGTGGTCGCAGATCTGCGCCGCCACGCGCAGGTCGTGGGTGATGAACAGCAGCCCGATGCCGAGCCGCGCCTGGATGCTGGCGAAAAGCTCCAGCACCCGCGCCTGGATCGACACGTCGAGCGCGGAGACCGGCTCGTCGGCCACGATCACGTCCGGCTCGAGCGCCAGCGCGCGGGCGATGCCGATGCGCTGGCGCTGGCCGCCGGAGAACGCGTTGGGGTAGCGCTCGGCGGCGGAGGGATCGAGCGCCACGAGGTCGAGAAGCTCGTCCACCCGCTTGCGCGCCGTGCGCCGGTCGACGCCGTGGGCCAGGAGGCCCTGCGCCACGATCTCGAACACCGTCCGGCGCGGATTGAGCGAGGCGAAGGGGTCCTGGAAGACCATCTGCACGCGCCTGCGCACCGGCGCGAGCTGCCGGTGATCGAGCGCGAGGAGGTTGCCCGGCACGCCCTCGAGCCGGACCTCGCCGGAATCGGCCTTGAGGAGACGCACGACGATGCGCGCGAAGGTGGACTTGCCGGAGCCCGATTCGCCGACGATGCCGACGGTCTCGCCGCGCGCGAGCTTGAGGCTGACCCCCTTCACCGCCTGCACTTCGCGGCGCGGCGCGAAGAGGCCCGCGCGCCCCTTGTAGGTCTTCGTCACGTCGGTGGCGGTGAGGAGGGGCGGCGCGGCGCTCGCGGCCCGCGCCGGGCGCGGCGACAAATCCGGCACCGCGGCCAGCAGCGTCCGGGTGTAGTCGTGCTGCGGGTTGTGCAGCACCTCGCGCACGGAGCCGCGCTCCACGATGCGCCCCTCCTGCATCACCGCCACCTCGTCGCCCACGTCGGCGACGACGCCGAAATCGTGGGTGATCAGCATGATCGCCATGTGGCGCTCGTCCTGCGCCGCCTTGAGCAGCGACAGGATCTGCTTTTGCGTGGTGACGTCGAGCGCGGTGGTCGGCTCGTCGGCGATGAGAAGGTCCGGATCGAGCGCGAGCGCCATGGCGATCATCACCCGCTGGCGCTGGCCGCCCGACAGGCGGAACGGATAGGCGTGGCGCAGCAGCTCCGGCTCGGGCAGCCCCATCGAGGCAAGCAGCGCGACGATCCGGTCGTCGTAGGGGCCCGGCACGTTGTGGAAGCGGAACACCTCCTCGATCTGCTTGCCGACCTTCATGACCGGATTGAGCGCCGCCATCGGCTCCTGGAACACCATGCCGATGCGGCTGCCGCGGATCCGGCGATGCAGCCCCGGGGCGAGCCCGACGAGGTTCTGCCCGTCATAGCGGATGGTGCCCTCGACCTTGAGCGACTTGGGCACGTCATGGACTTGCCGGAGCCGGATTCGCCGACCACGCACAGGATGCGGCCCGGCTGCACGGAAAGGTCGATGTTGTCCACCGCCCGCACCCGGTCGCCGCCCCGCGGCAGCGACACGCTCATGCCCTCGATCGCGACGAGAGGCTCGCTCAGGGTCCCGTTTGCCATCACTGAACCCCGACGCGGCCCTTGAGGTGCGGGTTGAGGGCGTCGTTCAGCCCCTCCCCGACCAGATTGATCGCAAGCACCGTGCTGACGATGGCGAGGCCCGGAAACACCGACAGCCACCACGCCTGGCGGAACACGGTGCGCGAGGCGCCGATCATGTAGCCCCACGAGATGCGGTTGGGATCGCCGAGGCCCAGGAAGCTGAGGGCCGATTCGGTGAGGATCGCCGTCGCCACCGTCAGCGATCCCATGACGATGAGCGGCGAGATGGCGTTGGGCAGCACCTCGCGCACGATGATGCGCGGCTGGGAGACCCCCGACAGAACCGCCGCCTCGACGAACTCGCGGCGCCGCAGCGTCATGAATTCGGCGCGTGCCAGGCGCGCGATGGGCGGCCACGTCACCACCGCGATGGCGACCACGATGGAGGTGAGGCCGGGCGTCAGGATCGCCACGAGCAGGATGGCGAAGATGAAGCTCGGGATGGTCTGGAAGAACTCGGTGATGCGCACCAAGACGTCATCGACCCAGCCGCCGAAGAAGCCGGCGACGGCACCCACCGTCACCCCGATGAGCGCGGAGACGACGGCCGACAGGATGCCGATCAAGAGCGAGATGCGGGCGCCGAACAGGATGCCCGTGAGCACGTCCCGGCCCAGCATGTCGCTGCCGAGCGGGAATTGCGCGCCCGGCGGCGTCAGCGGGCGGCCGAGGCTCTTCCAGGGATCGGCCGAACTCACCATCGGCGTGAAGATCGCGATCAGCACGATGACGAAGAGCACCGCGAGGCCGACGAGCGCGCCCCGGTTCTGGGCGAAACGGCGGAAGAAGCTCACGAATTCCCCCCGATGCGAGGGTCCGCGATGCGCAGGAAGATGTCGGTGAGCATGTTGAAGAACACCACCATCAGCGCCGACAGCAGGAAGACGCCGAGGAGGAGGTTGTAGTCGCGCTGGAAGAGGGCGTCGAAGGCGAGCCGGCCGATGCCCGGCCACGCGAACACCGTCTCCACCACCACCGCGCCGCCCACCAGGTGCCCCGCCTGGAGGCCGGCGAAGGTGATGATCGGCAGCAGCGCAGTGCGCAGGATATGCGCGGTCGCGACGCGCCACTCCGGCAGCCCCTTGGCGCGCGCGGTCTTCACGTAGTCGAGGCTGGCGGTCTCCAGCATGGAGGCGCGCGTCAGCCGCACGTAGACGGCGACGTAGAAGAGGCCAAGCGTCAAGGCCGGCAGGACGAGGTGCCGGGCGACGTCGAGCACGTGGTTCAACGTGCCACTCACGGGGATGAGGCTCTGCATGCCGAAGGGCGGCAGCCAGCCGAGATTGACCGAGAAGACGAGGATGAGGAGGAGCCCGACCCAGAAGATGGGCGTGGCGTAGAAGAAGAGGGCGACGACCATCAGCGCGCTGTCGAACACGGTGCGCGAGCGCATGGCCGCGAGCGCGCCGAGCAGCGGGCCGACGATGAGGGCGAAGAGGTAGGCGGTGCCGGTGAGGAGGAGCGTCGCGGGCAGGCGCTCGAACAGCATGTCCACGACGGGCCGCTGGGCGCGGTAGCTCTGGCCGAGATCGAGTGTCAGCACGTTGCCGACATAGGCCGCGAGCTGGACGGGAAGCGGTTTGTCGAGGCCGAAATCCTGGCGCACCTGCGCCATGAACTGCTCGTCCGCCGCCCCCGCTTCCCCCGCCAGGACGATGGCCGGGTCGCCGGGCGCCATCCGGATGAGGAAGAAGTTGAGGATGGTGATGGCGAGCACGACGACGAACGCCTTCACCACCCAACCCGCGACGAAGCCCAGATGACGCATGGGACGCGCTTACTCGCTTTCGAAGTAGGCTTCGGCGAAGTTGTCGTTCGGCCCGAGCCCGTTGCGAACGACGTTCTTCAAGTTGGCGCTGTGCACCGTCGGCCACTGCAGCTCGACCAGCCAGGCGAGCGCCACCTCGTCGGCGATGATCTTCTGGACCTCGTGGTACATCTCCATGCGCTTGTCCGGGTTGGGCTCGGACGCGGCTGCGGCAAACAGCCGGTCCACTTCCGGGTTGGAATAGCCGGAGGTGTTGGTGAACAGGACGCCCTGCTTCTGGTTTTCGGTGATGTAGCTGCGGGCGACGCCGAGCGCCGGATCGGACAGCGTCGTCAGGTAGGTGGTCGACATGTCGACGTCCCAGTTGGCGATGCGGCTGCCCCAGCCGGCGACGTCCGACGCCTCCAGCGTCACCTCGATGCCGACCTCGCCGAGCGACTGCTTGATGTATTGCGACAGCCGGTCCCACAGCTCGCCATAGGGCAGGCCCAGGAGGCCGATCTTGGCACGCACACCGTTGGCGTCGGGCGTCAGGCCCATCTCGTCGAGCAGCGCCTTGGCCTTTTCCTGGTCGTACGGATAGGTGACGACGTCATCGGTGTAGAACGGCGACGACGAGTGGATCGGCCCGGTGGGGATGGCGGCCCAGCCGAAGAAGATGTTGTCGCGGATGAACTCGTGGTCGAGCGCGTACATCACCGCCTTGCGGAAGCGCACGTCGTCGAACGGCTCGCGCCGCACGTTCATCTCCAGCCACGAGATGGGGGCGCCCCACTCCCAGCCCTTCGTGGTCACTTCCAGGTTGGGCATCGCCTCGAGCCGGTCGACGTCGACGAGTTCGATGTCGTTCTGGGTGGCGAGCTGCACCTGCCCCAACTCCAGGGCGAGCGCGCGCGAGGCGCTGTCGGGAATGAACCGGTAGTAGATCTCGTCGAGATAGGGCCGGTTCTCCAGGTAGTAGTCGTCGTTCTTGACCAGGTGGATGTACTCGCCGCTTTTCCACTCGGAGAACTTGAACGGCCCCGTGCCGACCGGCGCGCGGTTGGCGGGATTGTTGCGGATGTCGGTGCCCTTGTAGATGTGCGCCGGCATCATCGGCGCGCCGATGGCGTCGAACGAGCGGATCATGGGCCCGTAGGGCTCCTTCAGCGTGAGCACCACCGTGTAATCGTCGGGCGCCGTCACCTCGGCCCGCGCGAAGGTGGGCCGCGAGCGGGCGTGCACCTCGGGGATGAACTCGGTCAGCGTGTAGACGACGTCCTCGGACGTGAAGGGCTCGCCATCGTGCCACTTCACGTCGTCGCGCAGATGGAAGGTGTAGGTCAGCCCGTCTTCGCTGACCTCCCAGCTCTTCGCCAGCACCGGCTCCGGGCTGAGGTTGAAGTCGTAGGTGAGAAGGCCCTCGAACATCTTGGTCGCCGGAAGCAACGTCGGGGCGTTGAGGTTGACGCCGATGATGATGCCGGGCGGCTCAGGCCAGAGCGTGGAGTTGAGCGTGCCCCCCTGCATCGGCTCCGCATGGGCGGTGCCGGCCCCGAGGGGATGCGGCGAAAGTGAACCAGCCATCACGCCGGCGAGCGTGACCGCGGCAATTGCCATCGTGCGGTAAAGTCCCATCGTACTCCTCCATCGCGTCGCGTCGGTTGGACCGATAGTCGGCAAGAAAGTGCTCTTGATGAAGAGCCATTTTTCGTTAGTTTGATGGAGCCACTTTAGTTCATCAGTCGGTTCAATTGCCTTCCGAATGGTACAATTCGCTTCGGCAGCTCGAATGGAACGGCGACCGGACCCTGCAGGGTCAGGTCTACGAGCAGTTCACCGGCGCCATCTTGTCCGGCCATCTACGGCCTGGGGACCGCCTGCCCTCGACGCGTGAGCTGGCCAAGGCGCTCGGCATCGGGCGCAACACGGCGAGCTGGGTGTTCGAGCAGCTGGCGATGGAGGGCTTCGTCCGCACGCGCCGCGGCTCGGGCACCTATGTCTCCGACGAGCTGCCCGATTTCGGCCAGCTCCACCGGCTGAAGACGCGGCACGCCCCGGCCGACGGCCTCGCCAGCAGCCTGGCCCAGCGCGCGGTGCGTTATTCGGTCGTCGCGCGCTCGCTGCGCGTGCCCCAGCGGCCCGTGCCCTTCCGCATCAACCTGCCGGCGGTCGACGATTTCCCGATCGGCCTCTGGCGGCGCGTCATGAAATCGCTGATGGCGGACGGCGCGGGCGCGCTGCTCGGCGAGACCGAGCCCGCCGGCTACGGTCCGCTGCGCGAGGCCATCGCCCGCTACCTCATCATCAATCGCGGCGTGGTGTGCACGGCGGACCAGGTGGTGATCGTGGCCGGGGCGCAGCAGGGGCTCGACCTCGCCACGCGGCTCCTCCTCGATATCGGCGACCAGGTGCTGTGCGAAGATCCCGGCTTTCCGGGCTCGGTGGCCGCGCTCAGGGCGGCGGGTGCCGAGATCGGCGCCGTTCCGGTGGGCAGCGAAGGCCTCGACATCGGCGTCGGCGCGCGCGCCTTCCCGGGCGCCAGGCTCGCCGTGGTCTGCCCCTCGTCGCAATTCCCGCTCGGCCACACGATGTCGCTCGCCAACCGCCTCGCCCTGATCGAGTGGGCGAAACAGAAGGACGGCTGGATCATCGAGGACGACTACGACAGCGAGTTCCGCTATCGCGGCCGCCCCGTGCGCTCCCTGCAGGGATTGGATGGCGGCAACCGCGTCGTCTATGTCGGCACGTTTTCCAAGGTGCTGTTTCCCGGCCTCAGGCTCGCTTACGTGGTGGTGCCGAAGCCGGTGGTGGAGCTCTTCATCAACGCGCGGATCGTGGCGGGGCGCCAGTCGCCGACCTTCGAGCAGGTGATCGTCGAGCGCTTCATCACCGAGGGCCACCTGGGGCGCCACGTGGCCAAGATGCGCCGTCTTTATGCCGAGCGCCGCCAATCGCTGATCCGCACCGTCGGCGAACTGATCCCCGATACGATCCGCCTCCAGTCCTCGGAGACCGGATTGCAGATGATCGGCTGGCTGCCGCCGGACTGGAACGATGCCGAGGTGAGCGCTCTGGCGGGTGCCGAGGGGCTCGAAATCACGCCGCTGTCGCGCCTGTCGGTCGAGCGCACGCTGCCCCCGGCGCTGCTGCTGGGGTTCGGGAATTTCCCCCCTGCCGCGATCCGCAAGGGGGTGGAGACGTTGGCGCGGGTTCTGGACGGTTATCGGGCGGCCAGAGGCGGCGGAGCGTAGCCGGGCCGCTTGGGGCGCCTCGCTACCCGCCGGGCCGGGGCCGGGGCCGCGCGACGGCGCCCCCGGCGATGGCAGGCGGCTCGTTAGCCGGCGATCTCGCTCTGCGAAAACCAGAAGGCGATCTCTTCGGCGGCCGTCTCGGGAGCGTCGGAGCCGTGCACGGCGTTCTCGCCGATGGAATCGGCGAAGTCCTTGCGGATGGTGCCCTCGGCGGCTTCGGCCGGGTTGGTGGCGCCCATCACTTCGCGGTTCTTGGCGATGGCGTTCTCGCCTTCCAGGACCTGCACGACGGTGGGGCCGGAGGACATGAATTCGGTCAGCTCGCCATAGAACGGGCGCGCCTTGTGGACGGCATAGAAGGCCTGCGCCTGCGCCAGCGACATGTGCACGCGCTTGGACGCGACCACGCGCAGTCCGGCGCTTTCCAGTCGGTCGATGATTTTGCCGGTGACATTCTTTGCCGTCGCGTCCGGCTTGATCATCGAGAAGGTGCGTTCGATCGCCATGGGTCTTCCTTGCGGGTCGTTTGTGTGAATTGCGGCCCTCGGCCGTTCCCCCGCTCATACGCTGAGCATCGCCGTCGCCGCAACCGGGCGTTAGGCCTCGGGCACCTCGCGCCGGCCGGAGCGGGCCGAGCGGTGGATCGCATCGACCACGGCGAGGGCCTTCAACCCGTCCCAGCCGGAGACCAGCGGCGCCTCGCGGCCGGCGATGACGGCGCAGAAGTTGGCGATCTGCGCCACCAGCGGGTCGATGCGCGGCCCCGTCACCAGGCTGCGGCGCTCGATCGGCGCCCACCACGAGCGCGTTTGGCCATAGTGCCACAGCGCCGCCGCGGGGATTTCGAGCGCGCCGTGGGTGCCGCCGATCATCATGGCGACCGCGTCTGTGGCCGGATAGGCCGGGTTCTCGGCCGCCGTCAGCTCCCAGCTCCAGGGCGCCGCCACGGTGTCGCTGACCGACAGCGTGCCCAGCGCGCCGCTGGCGAAGGCGAGCGCCACCACCGCCGTGTCCTCCACCGCGAAGCCGCGCCCGTGGGCGGTCATCGCCTGCACCGCGACGATGTCGCCCGCGAAATGGCGCGCGAGGTCGATGTCGTGGATCAGGTTGATCAGCACCGGGCCCGCGCCCGGCTCGCGTCGCCAGGGGGTGTCGAAATAATCGTCCGGCTTCATCAGCCACGCGGTGGCGTGGAGCGCGACCACCTGCCCCAGATCGCCGGCCGCCAGCCGCGCCTTGGCCGCCTTGATCAGCCCGTTGTGGCGCCGGTGATGGCCGCACAGCACCGCGACGCCGGCCCGGTCCGCCGCCTCCAGCAGCGAGCGGCCGGCGGCGACGTCGTCCACCAACGGCTTTTCCACCAGCACGGGCACGCCCGCTTCGATGGCCGTGAGCGCGCCCTGCGCGTGCATCCGGTTCGGCGTCGCCAGCACGACCCCGTCGGGCCGCTCGGCCTCGATCATCGCGGCGAGCGCGGAAAAATGCGGCACGCCCACTTCCGCGGCAAGCGCGGCCGCTTCCGGCGCCGGGTCGGCGACCGCGACGAGGCACGCCTGCGGCGCCGCGGCGATCGCCTCCATGTGGCGCCGGCCGATCAGCCCGGCCCCCACCACCGCAAGGCGCGCGACGCTCACGCCGCCCCGCCGATTCGCGGGGACGGGTCGCCGGCGGGCCGTGTCGGGGGAGGATGCACGCCGGCTCCTTTCGCCGCACCGCGAGGCGCCTGCCGCGCCGCGCAGGCTGAGGATTGCGCGCATAATGCACAGCGATCAAGCCAGCCCTGCCGCAAACCGCGATGCGCGGGCCCGCCGACTTGCTATGGTGCCCCGGCCCGACCAACAGCGCGAAGGAGCCGGCCTTGATTCTGTTCGCCCCCCTCAAGGCACGCCGCCGCTCCGCGTGACGTCCCAAGCCTCCACCACCGGCCGCATCACGGTCGACCCCGCCGCCATCGCGCGCAACTGGACGGCGCTTGCCGCCCGCACGGGCGCCGAGTGCGGCGCCGTGGTCAAGGCCAACGCGTACGGCTGCGGGGTGGCGCGCGTCGCCCCGGCGCTCGCGGCGGCGGGGGCGCGCACCTTCTTCGTCGCCACCGCGCGCGAGGGGATCGAATTGCGCGCGGTGCTGCCGGAGGCCGCCATCTACGTGATGAACGGCGCGTTCGACGACGCCCGCCTCCTGCGCGAGGCACGGCTCGTGCCCTTCCTCGCCTCCCCCGCGGCGCTCGCCGAATGGCCGCAGGACGCCCCCTTCGCGCTCGCCATCGACACGGGCATGAACCGGATCGGGCTGACCGTGGCCGAAGCGCTCGCGGTGACGGCGCGCCCGGCGCTGCTGGTCAGCCACTTCGCCAGCGCCGACACGCCCGCCCACCCGCAGAACGCGGCGCAGGAAGCGGCCTTCGCAAAGGTGCGCGCCGCCTTCGCCGCGACGCCCGCCTCCTTCGCCAACTCCGCCGCGCTCCTCACCCGGCCCGGCGCGCACTACGACCTGGTGCGCCCCGGCATCGCCCTTTACGGCGGCACGGCGGCCGACGGGGTGCCCCCGCTGGAGCCGGCGGTGCGCGTGGAGGCGCAGGTGATCCAGGTGCGCGCCCCCGCGGCGGGCGAGACCGTCGGCTACGGCGCCGGCGAGACGCTGGCGCGCCAGAGCCGCATCGCCATCCTCGCCTACGGCTATGCGGACGGCTATCCGCGCATCGCCGGCGGCAGCGACGACCGCCCCGGCGCGCCCGCCTTCGTCGCCGGCCAGGCCACGCGCCTGGTGGGGCGCGTCTCGATGGACCTCGTCGCCGTCGACGTCACCGGCATCGCCTGCGAGCGGGGCGATTTCGTGGAGCTGATCGGCCCCAACGTCGACCTCGACGGGCTCGCCAGACGCTGCAATACCATCGGGTATGAGCTTCTCACCGGGCTGTCGCGCCGCGCGGAGCGCCGCTATGGTCCGCTCTGACATGCGCGCAGCCCCCCACCCAACGGACGAAGGCTGAGATGGCGCGCCGGGAGAGCCACTTCGTCTGCCAGAACTGCGGCGCGGTGCACACCCGCTGGACGGGCAAGTGCGACGCGTGCGGCGAGTGGAACACCATCGTGGAGGAAGCCTCCGCGGCCGACATCATGACGGCCGCCACCGGCAAGGCCGCCCGCACCAAGGGGCGCCGCCTGTCGCTGGCGCGGCTCGACGAGCCGGTCGCCGAGGCGCCGCGCATCCTCACAGGCATCGGCGAGTTCGACCGCGTCACCGGCGGCGGGCTGGTGCCGGGGTCGGCGGTGCTGATCGGCGGCGACCCGGGCATCGGCAAGTCCACGCTGCTGTTGCAGGCGACCGCCGCGCTGGCGCGGGCGGGCCACGCCACCGTCTACGTCACCGGCGAGGAGGCGACGGCGCAGGTGCAGCTGCGCGCCCGGCGCCTGGGCGCCGACACCGCCCCCGTCTCGCTCGCCACCGAGACCAGCGTGGAATCGATCCTCGAGACGCTGGGGGCGGGCCCGCCGCCGGCGCTGGTGGTGATCGATTCCATCCAGACCCTCCACACCTCCATCGCCGAAGCCTCGCCCGGCACGGTGACCCAGGTGCGCGCCTCCGCCCAGGCCCTCATCCGCTACGCCAAGCTCAGCGGCGCGGCCGTGATCCTGGTCGGCCACGTCACCAAGGACGGCCAACTCGCCGGCCCGCGCGTGGTGGAGCATATGGTCGACGCCGTCCTCACCTTCGAGGGCGACCCCTCCCACGCCTTCCGCCTGTTGCGGGGGGTGAAGAACCGCTTCGGCCCCACCGACGAGCTGGGCGTGTTCGAGATGACCAGCGGCGGCCTGGCAGAGGTCTCCAACCCGTCCGAGCTGTTCCTGGGCGAGCGTGACGTCTCGAGCCCGGGCGCGGCGGTGTTCGCGGGGATGGAGGGCACCCGGCCGCTGCTGGTGGAGATCCAGGCGCTGGTGGCCCCCTCGCGGCTCGGCACGCCCCGGCGCGCGGTCATCGGCTGGGACGCCTCGCGCCTGTCCATGGTGCTGGCGGTGCTTGAAGCACGCTGCGGCCTTGTCCTTTCCGGGCACGACATCTATCTCGCGGTGGCAGGGGGGCTGCGCATTCAGGAGCCCGCGGCAGACCTTGCCGTCGCAGCGGCGTTGATATCCTCGCGCGCAGGGATCGCCTTGCCGCCCGACATCGTCTATTTCGGCGAGGTCAGTCTGTCGGGACGGGTGCGGGCGGTGCCGCATTCGCCCGGGCGGCTACGCGAAGCGCTGAAGCTTGGCTTCACGGGAGCGATCATCCCACCACAAGCCGGTGGTGAAGGGGCGGGACCGGCGGTCAGCGAGGTTGCATTGCTCGTGGATTTGGTTCACCGGATCGCACCAAACGGGTTTGCCGAGGACCGGCACGGCCCCTCTTCTGGAGACGACTGATGAAATTCGAGGTCTTGGACGGCGTAGTCATTGCCGTCGTGCTCATTTCGGCGCTTCTTGCAATGTTTCGCGGCTTCGTGCGCGAGGTCCTTTCGATCGCGGCCTGGGTCGCGGCCGCAGTCCTGGCCTACCTGTTTTATGAGCAGCTCGTCCCCTACGTCGGCGAGTACGTCAACAACCCGACGCTCGCCATCGGCATTTCCGCCGCCGCGATCTTCCTGGTGGCGCTGCTCGTGGTCAGCCTCATCACGATGAAGATCTCCGACTTCGTGATGGATTCGCCCGTCGGCATGATCGACCGCCTGCTGGGCTTCGTCTTCGGCGCCGCGCGCGGCGTGCTCCTGGTGGTGGTCGCGGTGATCTTCTTCAACTGGCTGGTCGACGAAGAGAACCGCCCGGCCTGGGTCACCACGGCGATGACCTATCCCGAGATCACCCGCCTGGGCGACCGCCTGCTCGCCGCGATCCCCGACGATCCGGAAGCGGCCATCCGCGGCGCCTTCGAAGAGGGCAGCGACGCGCTCAAGGACGCGGTCGACGACCGCGCCGCCCCGCAGACCGGTGGCACCGCGCCGGCGGCCCCCGCCGCCCCCGCAGCACCCGGCGATGCCGCCGCGCCGGCGAGCCCCGCCGTCACGCCGCAGGCACAGCAGGGCCTCAACCAGCTGGTCGACGGCGCGAGCGAGAGCGGCAGCCCCGCCCCCGCCGCCCCTGCGGCTCCCGCGGCGCCCGCCACCACCACCGCACCCGCCCCCTCCGGCGCGACTCCCGCGCCCGCCAACGGAGCAGCGAACTGACGACGCATCGCCTTATCGACCGGCTCGAGGACGACCGCTTTCACGACGAATGCGGCGTCTTCGGCGTCTTCCGCAACGAGGGTGCAGGCGCACTGACTGCGCTTGGACTGCACGCGTTGCAGCATCGCGGGCAGGAGGCGGCGGGTATCGTCTCCTGCGACGGCAAGATCTTCCGCGCCGAGCGCCACATGGGGCTCGTGAGCGAGAACTTCACCAGCCTCGACGTCATCGCCCGCCTCAAGGGCAACAGCGCGATCGGCCACAACCGCTATTCCACCACCGGCGAGCCGGCGCTGCACAACGTGCAGCCGCTGTTCGCCGAGACGGCGGCGGGCGGGTTCGCGGTCGCGCACAACGGCAACATCACCAACGCGACGCACCTGCGCCGCTCGCTGCGTGAGACGGGCTCTATCTTCCAGTCGACCTCCGACACGGAGGTGCTGCTGCACCTCCTCGCCACCTCCACCAAGAATTCGATGATCGAGCGCTTCGTGGACGCCGTGCGCCGCATCGAGGGCGCTTTCGCGCTGGTCGCCCTCACCGATTCGATGATGATCGGCTGCCGCGACTCGCTCGGCATCCGCCCCCTGGTGATCGGCGACTTCGAGGGCGCCTTCATCCTCACCTCGGAGACCTGCGCGCTCGACATCATCGGCGCCCGCTACGTGCGCGACGTGGAGCCGGGCGAACTGGTCATCGTGTCGAGCAGCGGCATCGAATCGCTACGGCCCTTCCCGGAGGCCTCCTCGCGCTTCTGCATCTTCGAGTACGTCTACTTCTCCCGTCCCGATTCGGTGGTCGGCCACCGCAACGTCTACGACGTCCGCAAGCGCATCGGCGCCGAGCTCGCCCGCGAGGCGCCCGCGCCGGCCGACGTGGTGGTGCCGGTGCCCGATTCGGGCACGCCCGCCGCCATCGGCTATGCGGAAGCCTCGGCGCTGCCGTTCGATCTGGGCATCATCCGCAACCACTATGTGGGCCGCACCTTCATCGAGCCGTCGGACCAGATCCGCCACATGGGCGTGAAGCTGAAGCACAACGCCAACCGCCACATCCTGGCGGGCAAGCGGGTGGTGCTGGTGGACGATTCCATCGTGCGCGGCACCACCTCGCTCAAGATCGTGGAGATGGTGCGGGACGCGGGCGCCGCGGAGGTGCACATGCGCATCGCCTCCCCGCCCACCACCGACTCGTGTTTTTACGGCGTCGACACGCCGGAGAAGTCGAAGCTGATCGCCTCGCGCATGAACGTCGAAGAGCTGGCGCGCTACATCAAGGTGGATTCGCTCGCCTACCTGTCCATCGACGGCCTCTACCGGGCCGCCGGCGAGATGGGCCGCGACCCGGACATGCCGCAATATTGCGACGCCTGCTTCACCGGCGACTATCCGACCCCGCTGACCGACCAGCGCAGCTCCAGGCCGCAGCCGCAGCTGTCCTTCCTCGAGCCGAGCGTGTGAACGCCCTCAGCCCCCAGGAACGGGCGGCGCTGGCGGGTCGGACGGCGGTGGTCACCGGCGCGAGCCGGGGCATCGGCTACGCCGCCGCGACGCTGCTGGGCGCGTGCGGCGTGCACGTGATCGCGCTGGCGCGCACCGTCGCGGGCCTGGAAGACCTCGACGACGCCATCCGCACCGCCGGCGGGCCGCCCGCGACGCTCGTCCCCATCGACGTGACCGACGGGCCGGGCATCGACCGGCTGGGCGCCTCGATCCACGAGCGCTGGGGCCAGCTCGACCTCTTCGTCGGCAACGCGGGCGTGCTCGGCCCGGTCTCCCCCCTCGGCCACATCAAGGCCAAGGCGTGGGCGGAGGTGATGGACGTCAACCTGTCGGCCAACTGGCGCCTGCTGCGCACGCTCGACCCGGTGCTGCGCGCCGCCCCGGCCGCCCGCGTGGTGTTCGTCACGTCGGGCCTCGCCCAGGAGCCGCGCCCCTTCTTCGGCGCCTACCAGATCTCCAAGGTGGCGCTGGAAGCCCTCGCCGGCACCTACGCGCTGGAGACGGCCACCACGCCGATCGAGGTGCGCCTGTTCTCGCCCGGTCCCGTCCGCACGGCGCTGCGGGCCCGCGCCCGGCCCGGCGAAGATCCGGCCACGGTCCCCGCCCCCGCCGATATCGCGCCCGACCTCGTCCGCCTCTGCATCTAGAAGAGAGACGCTGGAGCCTTGTTTCCGTGAGGAAACGACAGGGCTCCCGGCACGAACGCACGCGAAAATCCTGCTCTTTGCGACGGCGAGCTGCCCGGCTCCGGCCGAGCGGCTTGCGCGCGGCCTGAAGCGGCGACCCGCCTCCGCGAGCCGGTCGGCCCTGGCGTTAGTCCGCACGGTGCGTCGTTTGTGAATTCATGATATGATTAAATGATAATGCAATTCAGCATTGTGTCTGTGTTGAGTTTTCAATCTGATGCCGCCGACCTCCATCCAGCGCCCTCCGGTGCTTTTGCACCTCCACGTGCCCAAATGCGCCGGATCGTCGATCAACCAGGCCCTGGGCCAGCACTTCCGGCAGCGCAGCATTTCGATCTCGCCCGGCCCCAATCTGAGCGAGCGCTATGCGTCGCTGACGCCGGAACAGCGTGACAGCGCCATCGATTGCGGGTTCGGGCACTTGCTGTTCGGGGAGCATCGCCACTTCCTGCGCCGCTGCGTCTATTTCTCGGCGACGCGCGATCCGGTGGCTCGGTTTTGCAGCCACTTCAACCACCTGCACACGCGCCCGGAAAACCGGGATCATCAGGCGATCAAAGACACGCTGCGCGATCTCAACGAGATCGATGCGCGCAGTGTGGAGGGGTTGAAGGCCATGGGCGTGTTCACCAACACGTTCTGCCGTTTTTATGCCGGCGCCGTGCCGCCCGCCGACGCGGCCGAGTTCGCCGCCGTGCGAACGAGGGTCGTCGCCAACGTCAAGGCCGGCAACGTGCTGGTGGCGGAACTCGCCGAGGTGGAAGGGTTTTTGCGGGCGATCGGGATCTCGGCCATACCGCGCGTCAACGTCACCGCCGTGGCGGGGTTCGACGATTTCGCCGTCGCCTCCCCCGCCGCGCTGACGCCGGCCGCGCGCGCGCTGATCGAGGCCGAGTTCTGCCAATGGGACTACAGGCTGCTGGAAGCCGTGGCCGCGGTGCCCGAACGGCCCAGGGGCGCCGAGTTCGCGGCGATCAACGGCCTACGCGCCTATGCCGACCTCGCGGTCCCCGCGCACGCCAAGTGAGGCCGCCGGGCGGCCCGGCCCGCCTCACAGCGGTCCGGGATGCTCTTCCATTTCGTGCAGCGCCGCGTCGTCCCCGCCGCCGCGACGCATGGCCAGCAGCGCCCGCAGCACCGTGTAGGCCAGCAGCAGCAGCGTGACGCCGAGCACGGCGGCGCTGATCGGCCGATCGACGAACACCATCGGGTCGCCCCGCCCGATGAGGAGCGCCCGGCGGAAATTCTCCTCCATCATCGGCCCCAGCACATAGCCCAGCAGCAGCGGCGCCGGACTGAAGCGCAGCACCATCAAGACGTAGCCGATCAGCCCGAACACCAGGAGGACGATGATGTCGGCGAAGCTGTTGTTGATGCTGTAGACGCCGAAACAGATGAAGGCGAGGATCGAGGGATAGAGGATCGGGTACGGGATCTTCAGCAGCGCGACCCACACCCCGATCAGCGGGATGTTGAGGATCAAGAGCAGCACGTTGCCGACCCAGAAGCTGGCGATCAGGCCCCAGAAGATCTCCGGGTGATTGACGATGAGCTGCGGCCCCGGCGTGATGCCGTGGATCATCAGCCCGCCGAGGATCAGCGCCATCGTCGCGCCGCCGGGGATGCCGAGCGTAAGCGTGGGGATGAACTCGGCCTGGGCGGAGGCGTTGTTGGCGCTCTCCGGGCCGGCCAGCCCCTCCACCGCCCCCTGCCCCAGCATGGACGGATCCTTGGCGACCCGCTTCTCCACCGCGTAGGACATGAAGGCGGCCACCGTGGACCCCGCGCCCGGCAGGATGCCGACGATGGAGCCGACCACCGCGCCGCGCGCCACCGGCCAGCGGCTGCGCCGCACCTCCTCGCGCGAGGGCGTGAGGCTCTTCAGCGTGATGGTCTGGCCGGCGAGCTCCTTGGAGGCGGCCTGGCCGATGCTGGCGATCACCTCCGCCACGCCGAACAGCCCCATGGCGATCACCACCAGCCCCACCCCGTCATAGAGGTAGGGAATGCCGAAGGCGAAGCGGATGTGGCCGGACATGACGTCGGTGCCCATCAAGCCGAGCAGCAGCCCGATCACCACCATCGCGACGCCCTTGAACGGCGCCCCGTCCACCAGCACCACCGAGGCGACGAGCCCCAGCAGCATCAGTGAGAAATATTCCGCCGACCCCAGCGACAGGGCGACCTTGCCC
>JAUIJH010000244.1 GCA_030431335.1 Alphaproteobacteria bacterium | reverse complement strand
ATCGCCACCATCTCGCCGCGGTCGAACACCGGGCTAACGATGCAGATGTCGGGCAGGTGGCCGGCACCGAGCCAGGGATCGTTGGTGACGAGGACGTCACCGGGCACCAGCGTCTCGGCGGGGAACGCTTCGAGCAGCGCCTTGGTGGTGGCGGGCAGCGTCACCGTGAAGGCGGGCGAGGAGAGCTGGCTCTGCGCAATTGAGCGGCCGTGGCGGTCGAGCATGATGACCGCGAAGTCGCGACTCTCACCGACGATGGTGGAGAAGGAGGTTCGCACGAGGTTGATGTCGACCTCGTCCATGATCGAGATCAGCCGGTTCCACTGGATCTCGAGCGAGATGCCATCAATCCCGTTCTGCATCGACGAGCTCCTTGTCGGCGGCGGCGGGGGCGGTGATGTCGAGGAAGAGGCTGCCGTAGGGGTCGATGCGCACCTTCGCGGAGGGACCCGCGACGACAGTGCACTCGCGCTCTTCGATGATGGCGGGCCCGTCGAGATTCATGCCGGGGCGCAGGCGATAGCGATCGTAGACCGGCGTCTGCGCGTAGGTTCCGAGCTCGGGGAAGTAGGCGCGGCGGGTGCCTTTGCGCGCGCTCTCGCCGCTCACTGCGCCGTCCTGGGACAGCGCCTCGAGCGAGACGGCTGGCGGCGGGGCGAGGACGGTCGTGCGGCAGGTGATCAGCTCCACCGCCAGGTTGCGGTGGGCGTGGCCGTACTTCTCCTCGTGCGCGGCATAGAAGAGCTGAGCCAGGGCGTCGAGCGAGCCGGCCTCGAAGGCGGCCTTGGGGATCGTCACCGTCACCTCGTGTCCCTGGCCCTTGTGGCGCAGGTCCATCCGGTGTTCGACGCGCACGCCCAGCGTGTCCTCGGGGATTCCGGCCTCCTCCAGCACGGCGAGCCCTTCGGACGCCATGCCATCGAACACGGCTTGAAGGGCGGGCCACTCGACACGGTCGAGCCGGGTGACGAAGGAGCGCGCGTAGTCAAAGGAGACGGCCGCGGTGACGAGGCCCATCGCCGAGGTCGCGCCGGCGCCGGCGGGCACGATGACGCCGCGCATCTGGAGCGCGCGGGCGAGCTCATAGGCGTGCGCCGGTCCCGCCCCGCCGAAGGCGAAGAGGTAGAACTTGCGCGGATCCTCGCCGCGCTCGGCGATGTGCACCTTCATCGCGGCGAGCATGTTCTGGTTGACGACCTCGAAGAGGCCGGCGGCGGCCTGCTCGGCGGTGAGGTCGAGCGGTCGGCCGAGGCGCGCCTCGAGCGCCATGCTGGCCGCCTCGAGGTCGAGCGGCATCGCGCCGCCGAGGAAATAGGCGGGGTCGAGATAGCCGAGGACGAGGTTGGCGTCCGTCACCGTCGGCCGGTCGCCGCCGCGGCCGTAGGAGGCAGGCCCCGGCATCGCGCCGGAGCTCTCCGGGCCGACCTTGAGGAGACCGAGCTGGTCGACGTGGGCGATCGATCCGCCGCCCGCGCCGATCTCGATCAGTTCCACCATCGGGATCTTGACCGGCAACCCGCTCCCCTTCTTGAAGCGCGCCACCCGGCCGACCTCGAAAAGGTTCGACTTCGCGGGCTCGTAGTTCTTGACGACGGCGATCTTGGCGGTGGTGCCGCCCATATCGAACGTCACCATGGAATCGATGCCCATTTGGCGGCCGTAGAAGATCGCCGCGAGCACACCCGCCGTCGGGCCTGACTCCAGCATCCGGATCGGGAAGGCTTTGGCGGTCTGCGCGCCGGCGATGCCGCCGGAGGAGATCATCAGGTAGAGGCGGCGGCGGTAGTCGATCTCGGCAAGGCGCTCCTCGATCCTGTCGAGATAAGCGCGCGTGATCGGCTGCACGTAGGCGTTGGCGGCGGTGGTGCTCATCCGCTCATATTCGCGGATCTCGGGCGCGACGGCGCCGGAGGTGCTGATCGAAAGGTCGGGCAGCAGCTCGGCGAGGATCGCCGCCGCGCGTTCCTCGTGCGCGGGATTGCGGAAGGAGTGGAGGAACGCGATGGCGAGCGCCTCGACACCGTTGGCCTTCAGCTCGGCGGCGAGCGCCCGCACGGCGGCCTCGTCGAGCGGGGTGATGATTCTGCCGTCCTTGTCGAGCCGCTCGGCGACCTCGAAGCGCAAGGAGCGCGGCACCAGGAGCGGCGGTTTCTCCAGGAAGAGGTCGTAGATGTCGTAGCGGACCTCGGTGCCCATCTCGAGTACGTCGCGGAAGCCCTCGGTCGTGAGGAGCGCGGTCTTGGCGCCCTTGCGCTCGATCATCGCGTTGGTAATGAGCGTGGTCGCGTGGATCGCGATCTCGACGTCGCTGCCACCCGCGCCCGCCTTCTCGAACAGCGGCGAAAGCCCTTCCAGCACCGCACGTGAGGGATCGTCGGGCGTCGTGAGGCACTTGTTGAGGAAGGTCTCGCCGGTGGTGCGGTCGAGCAGCACAAAGTCGGTAAATGTTCCGCCGATGTCGAAGCCGAGGCGGAAGCGCGGGTCTGTCATACGGTCTCCGGGAGCTCGAATGCGTAAAGGTCGCGGGCGGCGGCAGGGCTGACGTGGCCGGCGACGACGTCAGCCGCGACGAGGGATCGCGGGCGCTCCGCCGGGGGGCCGAAGCCACCGCCGCCGGGCAGGACCAGCTCCAGGACGTCGCCCGGCCCGAGCGTCATCGGCGCGAGGGGCGCGGGCGCGCCGTTGAGGAGGAGGCGGCCATGCGCGCCGGGCGCGCCGCCGGCGAGGCCGTCGGCCGGGTGGGTCATCTTGTCGGGGCGCACGAAGACGTCGAGGCGGGCATCGCCGCGCGGCGTCAGCGCAATGCGCTGGCCGGCCCCGCCGCGCTGGCGTCCCGCCCCGCCGCTGTCGGGCAAGAGCGCGCGGGCGGTGACGAGGAGCGGCGCCTGGTTCTCCAGCACCTCGGCCGGGGTGATCATGCCGTTATAGGGGAAGGCAATGGTGGGGAGCCCATCGCGGCCGGCGAGCGCGCCCTTGCCGCCGTTGGGCAGCATGTGGACGCGGAACGGCTCGCCGTCGTTCTCACCGCTCACCACCATCGTCCAGAACGAGCCGCTCGCCGCCTGCGCCCGGTCGCCGAGGATCGGGGCCAGCGCTTTCCAAATCGCGGCATGGATGTGGAAGCTCGACTTGGAGCGCGCCCGCACCGCCCGCGGAAAGCGCGTGTTGAAGAGCGAGCCCTCCGGCGCGACGACGGTGAGGAACTCGGCGAGCCCCTCGTTGTTGGGCACATCCGGCAGGAGCGAGCACTTGAAGGGGTAGTAGACGTCCGCAAAGGTCGTGTTGGCGACGGCGTTGATGGAGCAGTCGAGCTGTTCGGGCGAGGAGCCGGTGAAGTCGACGGTGATCGTCTCGCCGGCGATGGTCACTGTAACGGCGATGGTGATCGGCCTTGCGTGCCCGTCGCCAATCACCTTGGCGCGGTAGACGCCGTCCGGCAGCGCGGCGACGGCGTCGGCCATGGCGCGGCGCGAGCGCGTCAGGATCTCCTCGGCGATCGGGTCGAGTGTCTCGAGGCGGTAGTCGGTGAGGAACGTCGCAAGGCGTCGGGTGCCGAGCGTCAGCGCGCCGATCAGCGCCCGCACGTCGCCCAGGAGGAGGCGCGGGGCGCGGGTGTTTGCGGCGATCATGTCGAACAACAGCTCGACCTCGACGCCGGCGCGCATGATCCATGTCGGCGGGACGCGCAGCCCCTCCTCGAAGAGGTCGCGGTCGTCGAGATAATCGCTGCGCCCGCCGACGTCCGACACGTGCGCCACGCAGCCGACGAAGGCGGCGATCCGGCCGCCTTGGAAGACCGGCATCAGGAGCGTGAAGTCCGGCAGGTGGCCCGAGCCCAGCCACGGATCGTTGGTCAGGAGGACGTCGCCCTCCTGCAAGGTGTCGGGCGGACATTTGCGCAGGAGATGCTTGGCGGTGATGGGGAGCGTCACCGTAAAGGCGGGTGTCGAAAGCTGCGACTGCGCCAGCGATCGGCCCTGCCGGTCGAGCATCACCACGCCGAAGTCGCGGCTTTCGCCCACGATGGTGGAAAAGGAGGTGCGCGCGACCGCCGCGTCGACCTCGTCCATGATGCTGACGAGCCGGCCCCAGCGGATCTCGAGTTCCACCGACGACAGTGTCATCAGGCGACCTCGTCCGCGTGCACGCCGTACGCGGCAGCCGCCGCCGCCGAGACCCGCCCCTCGGCGACATCGTGCGCCAGGGCATCGGGGTCGCGCCGTCGCGGGTCGCCTATGCCGCCGCCCCCCGGCAGCCGCAGCGCCAGTTCCTTGCCCGGCTCCAGACGCGTGGGCCGCAGCGCCATGGGCGCGCCGTCAAGTGTCAGCTCTCCCTTAGCGCCCGGCGAACCGCCGTCGAGGCCAGGCGCGGCATGGAGCATCTTGTCGGGACGGACGGAGACCATCACCGGCCGCTCGCGCGCCGTAATGCGGATCGTCTGGCCGAGGCCGCCGCGATATTCGCCCGCGCCGCCCGAATCCTGGCGCAGCGAGCGTTCCAGCACCAAAAGCGGCGAGAGATTCTCGATCACCTCGACCGGCGTGATCGTGCCGTTGCCTGGAAAGGCGACGGTCGCGGACCCGTCCATACCGCGCACCGCTCCGCGGCCGCCGTTGGGCAGCACATGGACGGCGAAGCGCGAGCCGTCCGCCTCCTCGCCGAAGCACTTGAGCGACCAGAACGAGCCGCTGCCGGCCTGCACCGCGCGTGGCAGCGCCGGTGCCAGCGCCTGATATATGGCGTTGTGCAGGTGGTAGCTCGTCTTGGAGCGCGCCTTGACCGGAGCCGGGAATCGCGCGTTGACAATGGAGCCCTCCTCGGCGGTGGTCGAGATCGGGCGGAAGAGGCCCTCATTGTTGGGAAGGTCCGGCAACAGACTGCACTTCAGTGCGTAAAGCGAGTGCGCGTGGGTGACGTTAAGGACGCTGTTGATCGAGGCGCCCGCCCGCTGCCGAGCCGAGCCGGTATAGTCGAGCCGCACCTCTTCGCCGGCGACGTCGATGCGCACCTCCAGATGGGTGTCGCCCTCGTAGCCGTCGGCATCGGTGCTGCCGCGATAGGTGCCGTCGGGGATCGCGCGGATCGCGTTGCGCATCGCGACTTCCGAGCGGCGCAGGATCTCCTCGCTCGCGGCTGCGAACGCATCGCCGCCGTAGTCGCCGAGAAACTCCTGGAGGCGGGCCTCGCCGAGCCGGGAGGCGCCGATTATGGCGTCGACATCGCCCAGCACCATGTCGGGGTAGCGAATGTTGGCGCGCAGAATGTCGAAGAGCTGCCGGTTGGGCCTCCCCGCCTCGTAAAGGAGGCTCGGCGGGATCCTCAGGCCCTCCTCGTAGACGTCCCGCGCCTCGATCTCGTCGAGCCTGCCGCCGATGTCGGAGATGTGCGCCGCGGTGGCGACGAATCCGATCAGCCCGGTTGGCCCGAATAGCGGCACGATGACGTAAAAATCTGGCAGATGTCCGTGGCAGATCCACGGGTCGTTGGTGAGAAGAACATCGCCGGGCCTGAGTGCCTCGCGGGGGAACTCCTCGAGGACACGCCGCGTGGCGCTCGGCAGCGAGCAAGTGAAAGCGGGCGAGGAGAGCTGTGACTGCGCAATGGAACGCGCCTCGGCATCGAGCAGAACCACGGCAAAATCGCGCGTTTCCCCAACGATAGTTGAAAACGACGTGCGAACGAGCGCGACGTCGACTTCATCCATGATCGAGATCAGCCGACTCCACTGTATCCATAATGAAACTGCGTCGTGAGCAAGGCTCATCACTTTGTCCGTAATGTGTGCAGCGACAGCCGTTTTCTTGAACAATCTTCCGATGGTATCGTTGCTGCGTGTGAAGCCCAGAATAAGGCAGTCAGGTCGCATAACAATATTGTCGAACGTGTATTTCTCCCACATGGTGGGAGAACCGGTTGGTGGCGCCTCACGCGCCGGTGGAGGGGAGCGAACTATGCAAGGAACGGCCACGCTGGAGCGCGGCATCGAACTGCTTCGCCTCGTTGCGGCGTCCGATATCGGCGGCGCGAGCCTTGTGGAGCTCACGACGCGTTCGGGCCTCGCCCGCTCGACAACCTTCCGGATCCTCGACAGCCTCGTCGCGCAGGGGCTTCTCTTCAAGGA
>JAUIJH010000037.1 GCA_030431335.1 Alphaproteobacteria bacterium | reverse complement strand
GTGCCGGAAGGGCCGTGGCTCTACCCGGAGGACCAGATCTCCGACATTCCCGAGCGCCAGCTCGCGGCCGAGATCACGCGCGAGCAACTCACGCTCCGCCTGCACGACGAGCTGCCCTATTCGGCTACCGTGGAAACGGAGAGCTGGAAGGAGCTGCGTGACGGGTCGGTGCGGATCGAGCAGGTGATCTACATCGAGCGCGAGGGCCAGAAGAAGATCGTGCTCGGCGAAAAGGGCCGCACCATCCGCGCCATCTCGATGGCCGCGCGCCAGGAGATCGCCGCCATGGCCGGCCGCAGCGTGCACCTGTTCCTGTTCGTGAAGGTGCGCGCGCGCTGGACGGAGGATCCGGAGCGCTATCGCGAGATGGGGCTCGATTTCTCGCGGTGAGCGCGGCGTTCGCCCTCGCCCGGCCGGTCCGTCATGGAGTGGCGTGACGAGGCGCTCGTCCTCGCGGCCCGCCCGTTCGGCGAAAATTCCAAGATCGTCGATCTGCTCGGCGTCAATGTCGGGCGCGTTGCGGGGCTGGTGCGCGGCGCCCGCTCCAAGTCGATGCGCGCTCTGCTGCAGCCGGGCAATCGCGTTTCGGCCACCTGGCGCGGCCGGCTCGACGACCAGCTCGGCACGCTCAGCCTGGAGCTGGTGGAGGCCCGCGCGGGGCTCGTCATGGAGGAGGCCTGGGGCGCCTTCGGCTTGCAGTCGATGGCCTCGCTCCTCGCGTTCCTGCCCGAGCGCGACCCGCATCCGCGCCTTTATGCAGCCGCCGACGCGCTGATCGGGGCCTTCGCGTTGCCGGCGGCGGCGGGGGAGGCAGGCGTGCGGTTCGAACTCATCCTCCTGGAAGAGTTCGGCTTCGGGCTCGACCTGTCCAAATGCGCGGCCACCGGCACGCGCGAGGGGCTGACCCACGTCTCGCCGCGCACGGGCCGGGCCGTCTGCGGCGCGGCGGCGGCGCCCTACAAGGAGCGCCTGCTGCCGCTGCCCCGTTTCCTCAGCGTCGACGCGCCGGCCGATGCGGCTTCGGTCGCCGACGGATTTCGCATGACGGGCCATTTTCTCGCCGTCCATGTCGCCGGGCTTGCGGGCAAGCCGGTGCCGGAGCCTCGCGAGCGTTTCGTGCGCTCCGTGGTGAAGGCGATCGCGCGCCGCGAGGGCGATGGTGGGGGACCGCTCGCCTTTTGAGGCCGCAAACATCGCGTCGTGACACCATCCGCGCCATAATGTCACCCGGCAAAAGGGGGGTAGTCCATGCGTTGGATTGTGATCGGTCTCGTGGCGGTGGTGGTCGCGGCCGGCGGGTGGCTCGGGTGGGCCGAGTGGCGGCTGACGAAAATCGACCTCGTGCCCTACCGCGTCGAGCAGGCGGACGGTGCATTCGAGGTGCGCCGCTATCCCACGCTGGTGCTGGCGAGCGTCGATGCCACCGGCTCGCGCGGCGAGGCGCTGAGCGAGGGTTTCGAGCCGCTCAGCGACTTCATATCCGGCGACAACAAGTCCGATGACCGCATCGACATGACGGCCCCGGTGCTGCAGAAGCCCGCCGACGCCGACGCCAACACCACCGGCCCGGCGGCGGGCGAAAACCAGTGGACGATCAGCTTCGTGATGCCCAACTGGTTCACCGCTGGCACCTTGCCGCAGCCGACCGACGAGGCCATCAAGATCGCCTCCGTACCGCCCCTCAAGGCCGCGGTCGTGACCTTCTCCGGCTTTCTGACCGACGACAAGCTGGCCAGCGAAACCGATCTCCTGCGCGCCTGGATGGCCGACAACAAGCTCACCGCCGGCGGCGCGGCGCGTTATGCCATCTACGATCCGCCGTGGCGGCTCCCGTTCCTGCGCCGCAACGAGGTGATCATCCCGCTCGCGCCGCCTGAGTAGGCGCCGATAGCGGCCGCGCCGGAGGGCGCGGCTCGGGGCGTCTTCCATGGGCGCGGCGTCTGTCGCGCGGCGCCGCCGAGGCATTCGGCCTTTCCGCGGCGTGCCGTTGCGGCAAGGCGCCGACCGGGGGGGGCCTTCGCGGGCGCGGCGATCGGGGGGGCCGTCGCCATCTTCATCCCGTTCCTGATCGCCGTCCTGCCGCTCGCCGGAGCTACCGCGGGCTTCCTCGCGCTGTCCGCCACGCACCCAATCTTGCCAAAAAAGCTAGCCAGCGGATCGACGATTTTGGCCGCCCGCTCGGGCGCGCAGCCGGCACCGGACGGTGGCCAGGTTCTCTCGATCTCAAAACTGATACAATCTTTAGTTGCTTCAGGCGAACGTTGTGCAGCTCGCTCAAATTAACGGCTGCTTTAATTATGCTAAGCCATATGAAATCTAAGATAATTTAAGTATTATGTCTGCGACACTTAAGTATTGCAGGTAGTATATGAAAAGTATCTGCTGCTGAGATATACGCGGTCCTCCAATACGGAGGTCGATATGTCCTTTGAGTTTTCCCATCCACATTTTTCTCAGTTATATGAAGGCGGTGCAGCGCTTTCAGATGCCGAGATCGTCGTGATCGGCTTGCATGGTCGCGGGGGAAATGTCGGTGGTATTTACGGAAAGATTGAAGAAGCGGTCGGCGATAGCCAGGATGTCGCATTTCTTGCTCCGAGAGCCGTAGATCGTCTTTGGTTCCGAGATCAGTTCGTGGCGGCCGACGATCCTCAACTTCTGAAATCGCTCGATGCCGTCGCGGCCTTGATCAAATCACTCAACGACGCGGGCATTTCGTCGGATCAGATCGTTCTGGTCGGGCAGAGCCAGGGTGCCGTGATGGTGGACGAGTATCTCGCCAGCACCGGCATCGACGTGCGGGCCGCCGTCTCCTGGTCGGGCGCGCTGGTCGGTCCGTTCTACGAGGAAGTCGCGTCGGGCCAGATCAACCCTCTCTCACCCAACCCTTTGAAAGGGCTGGAGTATGATCTGATCCCCGAAGAATATCGCGATGCCGATTTGACCGGGCAGACGATCCAGATCGCCGTCCACGAGGCGGACGCCAAAGTGCCGCTGGAGTTGGTCCTCGCCACGGCGGAATACTATCGTTCCCAGGGCGCGCATGTCGAAATGCATGTCGAACCTGGAACATCGCATCAGATCACCGACTACGATGTCAGCAAGCTGGCGGACACCATCAACTACAACCGCGACCCGTCGACCTTCGAAACCGAGGACATGCCCGGCGGAGGGTTCGTTACGGCGGTGGTGGAGACGCTTCGCACCGATCCGAACGAATCCCGCATCGTCGCCAAAGTCCACAACAAGGACGGCTATTCGACGTCCGACAGCGAATTCTTCGTTGATTCGACGAAAGGAACGATCGAGGCGGTGGACGTCGTCGCGCTGGACAACGGGGACCTGGCGTTCGTCTTCGTCGGTTCGGACGATGTCATGAAGGCGGCGATCTATACCGCCAAGGGCTCGCTGGTGGCCGAGCACATCCTCGCGGCCAACGTGGAGGCGGGATCGATCGAGGCGACGGCGACGGCGGACGGCTTCGAGGTGCAGTATACGTCCGTCTACGGCAACGAAAACCTGATCTCCTTCGATGCCGAGGGCGGCCCGGTGGAAGTCGTTCTCGCCGGTACCAACGCCAACGAGACGATCATCGGCACCGCGGGCGCTGACCAGATGTTCGGCTATCGCGGCGACGATGTCATCAAGGGGCGCGGCAGCGACGACGTGATCCGCGGCGGCAACGGAAGCGACACGCTCGAGGGCAACGGCGGCGATGACAAGCTCATCGGCCAGAACGGCGACGATGTGCTCGACGGCGGCGCCGGTGAAAACAAGCTCATCGGCGGCAAGGGTGCCGATGTCTTCGTAATCGACAGTTCCAACAGCATCTCCCGGATCATGGACTTCGAAACGGGCGTGGACACGATCCTCATCAAGACCGAAACGGACGACTTCAGCGATATCGACGTCCGTCACCTGGCCAACGGCAACGACCTCCTCACCTTCGAGGACGCCAAGCTGTTCGTGCGCGGCGAGTTCACCGAAAGCGATATCTTCTTCGCGTAGCGGGCTTGCGTGCGCCTCACCGCCGATCTGGCGCTGAAGCGAACGCAAATCGACTTGATCACCTGCGGGCATGTACAGTGTCTGCAGGTGAACTTCCGTGGCGCGAAAGTTTCTCTCGCACGAGGCGGTTCATCCACCCCGTTGGCCGTCGTGCGCACAGAGACTTCGGCGGTCGTGCCGGCCGAGGCGTTCTTGCCGCGATCTTCGCGACCCCTCGACACGACGCAGTATCTTAACAAGCCGGGAAGCTGTCCATGGACATTCTGTGGAAAACAGCCTCCGGCAAGCCGTCATATCCCCGTTGTTCACCTTGCCGCACCCGGTGCCCTTTTGGGCCTGCCGGGTGTGCGCTATAGGAGCCGGGCCTCGCCGCCGCGCGCCAGCGCCCGTCGCAGCCGAGGCTCACCTGAGACGACCGGAGACGTGGATGGCCGGCCCCCCACCTGACGATGCCATCGACGCTGTCGACCTCAAGGAGGCCCTCGAAGAGCGCTATCTCGCCTACGCGCTGTCCACCATCATGCACCGCGCGCTGCCGGACGTGCGCGACGGCATGAAGCCGGTGCACCGGCGCATCCTGTTCGCGATGCGCCAGCTGCGCCTCGATCCGGGCCAGGCCTTCAAGAAATCCGCCCGCGTCGTCGGCGACGTCATCGGTAAATTCCACCCGCACGGCGACACGGCCGTCTACGACGCGCTGGTTCGCCTCGCCCAGGATTTCGCGGTGCGCTACCCGCTGGTGGACGGGCAGGGCAACTTCGGCACCGTCGACGGCGATGGCGCGGCGGCCATGCGCTACACCGAGGCGCGCCTCACCGAGGTGGCCAAGCTCCTGCTCGACGGGCTGGACGAGGACGCGGTCGACTTCCGCGAGACCTATGACGGCTCCGAGCAGGAGCCGGTGGTGCTGCCGGGCGCCTTCCCGAACCTCCTCGCCAACGGGGCCGCCGGCATCGCCGTCGGCATGGCGACCAACGTGCCGCCGCACAATGCCGCCGAGGTGGCGGACGCCGCACTGCACCTCATCAAGCACCCCAACGCC
Source organism: Alphaproteobacteria bacterium (assembly GCA_030431335.1). Classification (GTDB taxonomy): domain Bacteria; phylum Pseudomonadota; class Alphaproteobacteria; order Rhizobiales; family Amorphaceae; genus Acuticoccus. The sequence continues at coordinate 31,127 of JAUIJH010000037.1, read as the reverse complement.
AGCCTCGCCACCATCCTGGAAAAGATCCCCGGTCCGGACTTTCCCACCGGCGGCATCATCGTGGAGAGCCCGGAGGCGATCGCCGAAGCCTACCGCACCGGGCGCGGCGGCTTCCGCACCCGCGCCCGCTGGGAGGTGGAGGAGGGGGCGCGCGGCTTGTGGCAGATCGTCATCACCGAGATCCCCTACCAGGTGCAAAAGAGCCGCCTGGTGGAGCGCATCGCCGAGATGATGGAGGCCAAGCGTCTGCCCATGCTCGGCGACATCCGCGACGAGAGCGCCGAGGACATGCGCATCGTGCTGGAGCCGCGCGCGCGCACCGTCGACCCGACGCTGCTGATGGAGGCGCTGTTCAAGCTGACGGATATGGAAAGCCGTATCCCGCTCAACATGAACGTCCTGATGCAGGGGCAGGTGCCCCGCGTCATCGGCCTGATCGAGGCGATCCGCGCCTGGCTCGACCACCTCAAGGAGGTGACGGTGCGCCGCGCCGCGCACCGCCTCGCCAAGGTGATCCACCGCCTCGAGGTGCTGGACGGCTTCCTCATCGTCTATCTGGACCTCGACAAGGTGATCCAGATCATCCGCTATGCCGACGATGCCAAGGCCGAGCTGATCGCCGAGTTCACCCTCACCGACGTGCAGGCCGAGGCGATCCTCAACATGCGCCTGCGTTCTTTGCGGCGGCTGGAGGAGATGGAGATCCGCCGCGAGCACGAGAGCCTGACCGCCGAGCGCGCCGAGCTGGAGGGGCTGCTTGCGGACGAGGGCAATCAGTGGGACCGCGTCGCGGCTTGCGTGCGCGAGGTGCGCACCCGCTTCGCCAAGTCCACGCCGCTGGGGGCCCGCCGCACCACCTTCGCTGAGGCGCCGACCACCGACGCGGAGATCGTCGCCGAGGCGATGATCGAGCGCGAGCCGGTGACGGTGATCCTGTCCACCAAGGGCTGGATCAGGGCGCTGCGCGGCCACGTCAAGGAACTCGACAACCTCGCCTTCCGCCAGGACGACGGGCTCGACCGCTGGCTCCACGCCGAAACCACCGACAAGCTCCTGGTGCTGTCGACCGACGGGCGCGTCTATACGCTCGGCGTCGACAAATTGCCGGGCGGGCGCGGCCACGGCGAGCCCCTGCGCCTGCTGTTGGAGTTGGAGGGCGGCGTCGAGGTCGCCTGTGTGTTCCTCTACGCACCGGACTCCACCTGGCTCCTCGCCACCAAGGTGGGGCGCGGCTTCATCGTCGCGGCCGAGGACATGATCGCGACCACCAAGCGCGGCCGCCAGGTGATGTCGCCGGCCGATGGCGACACCGCCGCCCATGCCGTGCGCACGGCGGGCGACCATGTCGCGGTGGTGGGCGAGAACCGCAAGCTGCTGCTCTTCCCCATCGAGCAGGTGCCGACGCTGGCCAAGGGACGCGGCGTGCGGCTGCAGCGCTACAAGGACGGGGGCCTGTCGGACATCACCACCTTCGCGGCGGCGGACGGGCTGAGCTGGATCGACACCTCCGGCCGCCGGCACACCCGCACCATGGAGCAGCTCGCCGAATATCGCGGCGAGCGGGCCAGCGCCGGCCGCATGGCGCCCCCCGGCTTCCCCCGCTCCAACCGCTTCGGGCTGTAGCGCGGCCTCTTCCCTTGCCCGGTGCGCGGCGCGATCATCGCCGCGCAAAACAAGACAGGGGAAGCGGCCATGACCACAATCGCCTTCATCGGCCTGGGCAACATGGGCGCGCCGATGGCGCTCAATCTGGCCAAGGCCGGCCACGACGTGCGCGGCTTCGACGTGTTCGCGGCGGCGCGCGATCAATTCGCGGCGGCGGGCGGCAGCGTTTCCGCGTCGGCGGCGGAGGCGGTGCGGGGGGCGGATGCGGTCCTCACCATGCTGCCGGCCGGCGCCGAGGTGCGTGAGGTGGTGGGCGGCGCCGACGGCATCCTCGCCCACGCGGAGGCTGGTGCGCTGCTGGTCGACTGCTCCACCATCGACGTCGCCACCGCGCGGGCCGTGGCGGACCTCGCGGCCGAGAGCGGGCGGGACATGTGCGACGCGCCGGTGTCGGGCGGCGTTGCGGGGGCGGCGGCCGGCACGCTCACCTTCATGGTCGGCGGCAGCGAGGCGGCCTACGCCCGCGCCGAGCCGCTCCTCGCGGCGATGGGCAAGACCATCGTCCACGCCGGCGCGGCCGGGGCGGGGCAGGCGGCCAAGATCTGCAACAACCTCATCCTCGGCATTTCGATGATCGGCGTGTCGGAGGCGTTCAACCTCGCCGACGGGCTGGGGCTCGACCGGCAGAAATTATTCGACATCGCCAGCACCGCGTCGGGGCAGTGCTGGTCGTTAACGTCTTACTGCCCCGTTCCGGGCCCGGTTCCCACCTCGCCGGCCAACCGCGACTATGCCCCCGGCTTCACCGCCAAGATGATGCTGAAGGACCTGAACCTTGCCGCTGGCGCCGCCGCCGGGGCGGACGTTGCGACCCCGCTCGGCCGGCAGGCTGCGGCGATTTACGAAGCCTTTTGCGCCGCCGGCGGCGAGGCGACGGATTTCTCCGGCATCATCCGGCACCTCGCTGCCGGGCGCACCTGAGCCATGTGACTGTAATGTCACGAGGTTCCCGTTAACCCGGGATTCACCTTCTGCCTTAAGGCCCGTTTTAGGACGGCGCCTCACCCTGCGTGGGCAAAACGGGGTCCGAAAAGGGGCCGGGCGGCAAGAGGCAACACGATGAACCTGGCAGTGCGGCACGCGGAGGGGGACGCCCTCAACCACGAGACGCTCGAGGCTTACGTCGAGGCTATCCGTCTCATCGAACGGACGCATCGACGCTTTCTCGATGTGGTGAAGGACGAGCTCGACCGGCTCGGCAAGGACGAGGTGAACAACGTCCAGGCCGTGCTGCTGCACAATCTCGGCCGCGAGATCCTCACGCCGTCGGAGTTGAAGTCGCGCGGCTACTACATGGGATCGAACGTTTCCTATAATCTCAAGAAGTTGGGCGAGCTGGGCTATTTGACGCAGGAGCGTTCCAGCCACGACCGGCGCACCGTGCGCATCACCGTGACCGAGAAGGGGGCCGAGATCGCCGCCATCGTCGACGGGCTGCTGGCGCGCCATCTCCAGTCGCTTGGCCCCATCGGCGGCGTGGACTGTGCCAGCCTCGGCCACGTGGCCCAGACCCTGCGCCGTCTCGACCGGTTCTGGAAGGACCAGGTCCTCTACCGGCTGTAGGCCCTGCGGGGCCCCGCCCCAACTGAATTTGATCGCCGCCGCCGTTGGCAATGGGCGGTCTCCATGGTACCGGCTAAATCTGTGTGAGTACTGGGGAGATCGTGCTTGTGACGATCGCTGAATCAACCATTTTTGCGGGTTTGCGGCTCGTACGGGCCGCGGCGCTTGGCGCAGGTCTCCTCGCCCCGGCGATGGCGCTTGCCCAGGCCCCCCAGATCAACCGTCAGGCCGAATGGTCCGACAGCTTCGACGCGACGCTGCCGGAGGTCAACGCGGTCAACTCGCTGCAGCCGACGCTGTCGCCCGAGGCGCTCGGCCGCATGGAACTCGCCATTCAGCGCTATCGCGTGCTGCAGGCGTCCGGCGGCTGGCCCACCATCACGCCCACCTCGCGCACCGCGCTGCGGCTCGGCTCGCGCGACAAGGTGGTGGCGGTGCTGCGCGAGCGGCTCATCGCATCGGGCGATCTGCGCCAGGTCGGCGGCCGCAGCGACGTGTTCGATTCCTACGTCGCCGCCGGCGTGCGCCGCTTCCAGCTGCGCCACGGCCTGCCCGCCACCGGCATGCTCGACCAGGCGACCATCGACGCCATGAACGTGCCCGTCGCGGTGCGTCTGCGGCAGCTCGAAACCAATCTCGGCCGCATCAGCGAAGCCTCGCGCGACCTGGCGGACCGCTACGTGCTCGTCAACATCCCCGCCGCGGAGATCGAGGCGGTGGAGAATGGGCGCGTGCGCTCGCGCCACACCGCCGTCGTCGGCAAGGTGGACCGGCCGAGCCCGACGCTCACCTCCAAGGTGCACGAGGTGAACTTCAACCCGTACTGGACGGTGCCGGTCTCCATCATCCGGCGCGACCTCATCCCCAAGATGCGCAAGGACCCGTCCTACCTCGCCGACCAGAAGATCAAGATCTACCGCTGGGGCAACACCGAGCGCGAGTACAGCTACACCGAGATCGACTGGAACACGGACGAGGCGACCGAGTACATGTTCCGCCAGGAGCCGGGCGAACTGAACTCTCTCGGCACGGTGAAGATCAACTTCCACAACCAGCACCAGGTCTACCTGCACGACACGCCGCAGAAGTCGCTGTTCGGCGACGGGGCGCGCTTCCACTCCTCGGGCTGCGTGCGGGTGCAGAACGTGCGCGAGCTGATCACCTGGCTGGTGCGGCCCAACGGCTGGGACCGCGGGCAGGTGGATGCGGTGATCCGTTCCGGCCAGCAGCTCGACGTGCCGCTGAAGCTGCCGACGCAGATCAAGTTCGCCTACATCACCGCCTGGGTGAACGCGGACGGCGTCGTCCACTTCCGCGACGATATCTACGACCGCGACGGCGCCGGCACCCTCGCCCTGCGCTGATGCGTCAGGCCGCGCCACCGGCGCGGCGCTCCCGCTCCACACATCCGAGCCGCCATCCGGCCCACGCACCGGTGCATGCCGGCTGCCCGGCCGGGATTGAGGCTGGACCGCGGCCGCCGGCGCGCCTATAGCACCGGCCCATGGGGGCAGCGATCCTGGGTGCAACCGCCATCGGGCCATTGAACCGGCTCGGACGGCTACCTATGGTCCGTCCCGTCCCGCGATGGAGGGTGCCATGAGCCTGCGCGATGCAGTGGAGACGAACGCGTTCTTTTCCGGCGAGCTTGCCGAGACCGATCCGGCGGTCGCGGCGGCCATTGCGAAGGAACTCGGTCGCCAGCAGCACGATATCGAGCTGATCGCCTCGGAAAACATCGTCTCGCGTGCGGTGCTCGAGGCGCAGGGCTCGGTGCTCACCAACAAATACGCCGAAGGCTATCCCGGCCGCCGCTACTACGGCGGCTGCGAGTTCGTCGACATCGCCGAAAACCTCGCCATCGAGCGGGTCACCAAGCTGTTCGGCGTCGGCTTCGCCAACGTGCAGCCGAGCTCGGGCAGCCAGGCCAACCAGGCCGTGCTCCTCGCCCTCGTCAAGCCGGGCGACACCATCCTCGGCATGAGCCTCGACGCGGGCGGCCACCTGACCCACGGGGCCAAGCCCAACCTGTCCGGCAAGTGGTTCAACGCCGTCGCCTACGGGCTCGACCCCGCCACCGGCCTCATCGACTACGAAGAGGTTGCCCGCCTCGCCGAGGAGCACAAGCCGCGCCTCATCATCGCCGGCGGCTCGGCCTATTCGCGGCTGATCGACTTCGCCCGCTTCCGCGAGATCGCCGACAGCGTCGGCGCCATGTTCCATGTCGACATGGCGCACTTCGCCGGCCTCGTCGCGGGCGGCGCGGTGCCGAGCCCGTTCCCGCACGCCCACGTCGTCACCTCCACCACCCACAAGACGCTGCGCGGACCCCGCGGCGGCCTGGTGCTGACCGACGACGAGGCCATCGCCAAGAAGATCAACTCCGCCGTCTTCCCCGGCCTCCAGGGCGGGCCGCTGATGCATGCGGTCGCCGGCAAGGCGGTCTGCTTCGGCGAGGCGCTGCGGCCGGAGTTCAAGGTCTACGCCAAGAACGTGATCGCCAACGCCAAGGCGCTGGCCGAGGCGCTCAAGGGCCACGGCTTCGACATGGTGTCCGGCGGCACCGACACGCACCTGATGCTGGTCGATCTGCGGCCCAAGGGCATCACCGGCCGCGCCGCCGAGGTCTTGCTCGAAAAGGCCGGCATCACCTGCAACAAGAACGGCGTGCCCAACGACCCGCAGAAGCCGACCATCACGTCCGGTATCCGCCTCGGCACCCCGGCGTGCACCACGCGCGGCTTCGGCATCTCCGAATTCCAGGAGGTCGCCCGGCTGATCGCGCGCGTCGTCGATGCGGCGGACGCGGAGGGCGTCGTCGCCGATGACGTGATCGCCGGCACCCGCGCCGACGCGCATGCGCTGACGGCCCGCTTCCCGATCTACGGCTGAGGCGATGGGCGCGCGCGAAAGGGCGGCGGGCTGATGCGCTGCCCCTATTGCGCGGCCGACAACACGCAAGTGAAGGATTCCCGCTCCACCGAGGATGGAGCGGCGATCCGCCGCCGCCGCGTCTGCTCCGTCTGCGGCGGCCGCTTCACCACCTTCGAGCGCGTGCAGCTGCGCGAGCTGATCGTGGTCAAGCGCTCCGGCAAGCGCGAGCCGTTCGACCGGGCCAAGGTGGAGCGGGCCGTCGCCATCGCCACACGCAAGCGCGGCCTGGACGAGGCGCGCATCGATCGCATGATCTCCGGCATCGTGCGCCAGCTAGAAAGCTCGGGCGAGGCGGAGGTGAGCGCCGCCGAGATCGGCCAGAATGTCATGGAAGCGCTGCGCACGCTCGACGATGTGGCCTACGTGCGCTTCGCTTCCGTCTATCGCAATTTCTCCGAGGCGCGCGATTTCGAGGCGTTCGTCTCCGACCTTGCCGAGACGGTGCACGCGCGCAACAACGCCGCCCAGGAGGACGGCGGACCCTCGTGATCGACGCGCGCCACGACCGGCGTTTCATGGCCGCCGCGCTGGCGGTCGGCCGTCGCGGCGAGGGGCGGACCGCGCCCAATCCCGCCGTCGGCGCCGTTCTGGTGCAGGAGGGGGCGGCGGGCCCGGTCATCGTCGGGGCGGGCGCTTCGGCGCCGGGCGGGCGGCCGCACGCGGAGACGCTCGCCGTTGCCGAGGCGGGGCCGCGCGCCGCCGGCGCCACCTGCTACGCGACGTTGGAGCCCTGCTCCCACCACGGCAAGACACCCCCCTGCGCCGATGCCCTGATCGCGGCGCGCGTCGGCGGCGTGGTGGTGGCGCTGACCGACCCCAACCCAGAAGTCTCGGGCGGGGGCATCGCGCGCCTGCGCGCGGCCGGCATCCCCGTGCGCACCGGCGTGCGGCGCGAGGAGGCCGCCTACGACATGCGCGGCCATCTGTCCCGCATGATGCGCGGCCGCCCGCACGTGACGCTCAAGCTCGCCCTCTCCGCCGAGGGCGCCATCGGCCGCGAGGGCGTCGGCCAGACGCGCCTCTCGGGCGCCCGCTCCCGCGCCAAGGCCCATCTCCTGCGCGCCACGCACGACGCCATCGCCGTCGGTATCGGCACCGTCCTGGCGGATGATCCGCGTCTCACCTGCCGCCTGCCCGGCCTTTCGGCCCGCTCGCCCGCGCGCATCGTGTTCGACACCGACGCCCGCACGCCGCCCACGGCGGCGCTGTTCGCGGACGAGGCAATCCCGGTGCGCATCGTCGTTGCCGAGGATGCGCCGGCGGCACGGCTGGAGGCGCTCGCCGCACGCGGCGCCGCGATCCTCGCCGTGCCGCGCCGCGGAGCCCGGCTCGACCTTGAAGCCGCGCTCGCCGCCCTTTCCGCGCAGGGGATCACCACGGTGCTGGTGGAGGGTGGGGCGGCGCTTGCGGCGGCGCTGGCGGAGGCGCAACTCGTCGACGAGGCGCACATCATCGCGACGCCGACCCGCCTCGGGGGCGCAGGGCTCGTGCGCCCTTTCGGCGGCGATCCCATCGCGGCGCTCGATTTGCGCCTCACGGTCGCCGACAGCGGTCTTGTCGGCGAGGACACTTGGACCCACCTCAGGACGTGATGTTTACCGGAATCATTACCGACATTGGCATGGTTGAAAGCGTGGAGCGGGCCGGCGGCGGCCTCCGCCTCGCGATCGACAGCGCCTACGACCCCGCCTCCATCGCCATCGGCGCCTCGATCTGTTGCGCCGGTGTCTGCCTCACCGCGACCACCGTCGCGCCGGGCCCGCGCGGCGCCGTGTTCACCGTGGACGTGTCGCCGGAGACGATGGACAAGGCCACCATCGGCCGCTGGCTGGTTGGCACGCGCATCAACCTGGAGCGATCGCTGCGAGCCGGCGACGAGCTGGGCGGCCACATTGTCACAGGCCATGTGGACGGGCGGGCCGAGCTCCTGGAGCGGATCGAGGAGGAGGGCGGGTGCGTGCTGCGCTTCCGCCCGCCGGCGTCGCTGCTGCCGCTGATCGCCGCCAAAGGCTCCGTTGCGCTGGACGGCACCTCGCTCACGGTGAACGAGGCGACCGACACGTTCACCGTCGCCCTCATCCCCCACACCCTCGCGGTCACCACCTGGGGCGAGCGTGTGCCGGGCGAAGAGGTCAACATCGAGGTCGATCCGCTGGCGCGCTATGTGGCCCGCTTGGCAGATATGCGCTTGCCCTCCCGATAGCCGCTTTCTAAAGACACCCGCCCGCGGCTATGGTGCCGGCCGCCCAAGGAACGATCTATGTCAGCCCGCGCGCTTATTATCGAAGGCCGCTTCTACGACGATATCAACGACCTGCTGCTCGCCGGTGCGACAGCGGAGCTGAAGCGGCGCGGCTTCGGCCACGAAGTGGTGACAGTGCCCGGTGCGCTGGAGATTCCGCCCGCCATCGCGATGGCGCTCGCCTCCTCGCGCCGGCGCGACCGACCGTTCGAACTCTACGTGGCGCTTGGCTGCGTCATTCGCGGCGAGACGGGGCACTACGACCTCGTCGCCGGCGAATCCTGCCGTGCGCTGGTGGATCTTGCCGTCCACCACCGTCTGGCGCTGGGCAACGGCATCCTCACCGTGGAATCGCGCGAGCAGGCGCTGGTGCGTGCCGATCCGGCGCGCAAGGACAAGGGCGGCGACGCCGCCGCGGCGGCCATCGCGCTGTTCGAACTCAGAAACGCCCTCGCATGACCGTCAAACCTCGCCCCAAACCGGCGAACAAGCGGGCGGTGGCCCGCCTCGCCGCGGTGCAGGCCCTCTATCAGATGGAAGTGACGGGCGCGGGTGCGCGCGATATCGTCAAGGAATTCGAGCTGTTCCGCCTGCGCCAGGACGTCGACGGGGAGACGCTGCGCGCCATCGACCACAACTGGTTCGACGGTCTCGTGTCGGGCGTGGTGCAGCACCAGCGCGGCATCGACGTCGCCATCGACGACGCGCTGAAGGCGGGTTGGCCGCTGGCGCGCATCGACGTCACCTTGCGCGCCCTGCTGCGCGCCGGCGTCTTCGAGCTGATGCATCGCCCCGAGGTGCCCGTGCGCGTGGCGATCTCCGAATACGTGGAAGTCGCGAAAGCCTTCTTCAGCGAGGATGAGCCGCGCCTCGCCAACGGCGTGCTGGACCGGATCGCGCGCCAGATCCGGCCGGACGACCTTGCCGCCTCGGCCGGCGACAAGACCCGCGCCAAGTCCTGACCGGGATGCATGAAGACGAGCTGATCGAGACGCTGTTCAGGCCGTTGGCGACGGCACGCGGCGCCGACGCTCTGGCCGACGATGCGGCCACCTTCGCTGGCGGAGGGGGCGACATCGTGGTCACCTGCGACGCGTTGGCGGCCGGCGTCCACTTCTTCGCCGACGATCCGCCCGCGGCGATCGCCGCCAAGGCCCTGCGCGTCAATCTGTCCGACCTTGCCGCCAAGGGCGCCGAACCGTTCGGCTACGTGATGGCGCTGGCGCTCGGCCGCGGCGTCGACGTCGCCTGGGTGCGCGATTTCGCGGACGGGCTGGCGCGCGACAACGCCCGCTACGATGTCGATCTCCTCGGCGGCGACACCCTGCGTGCCTCCGCCGGCGGTGGCACCACCATCTCCATCACAGCCTTCGGCCGTACACCGGAGGGGGCCATCGTGCGCCGCCGCGCCGCCCGCCCTGGCGACGCGCTCGTCGTGACCGGGTCGATCGGCGACGCCGCCCTCGGCCTGCGCCTGCGGGTCGACGGGCCGTTGCCCGGCCTCGCAGAGGAGCACCGCGCGGCGCTCGCCACGCGCTACCTCTACCCCGACCCGCCCGTCGCGGCCTGGCGCGCGGTGCAGGCGCATGCGCGCGCCGCCATGGACGTCTCCGACGGTCTCGTCGGCGACCTCGCCAAGCTGTGCCGCGCCGCCGGCGTGGGCGCGGTGCTGGAGGCCGACAAGGTGCCGTTCTCGCCGGCCGTCGCCGCCGCCATCGCCATCGCGCCATCGGCACGCGACATCGCGCTGACGGGCGGCGACGACTACCAGATCCTCGCCACCGTCGACCCGGACGAGGTGGCCGCTTTCGCCGATGCCCTCGCGGCGGCGGCCGTGCGCTCGGCGGTGATCGGCCGCATCGAGCCGGGTTCCGGCGTGCGGGTGCTGGACGGCGATCGCGAGATCGCGCTCACCGACGGGGGCTTCCAGCACTTTTAGCTGGTGAACCCAGGGGATTGGGACTACCAGATCGCCATGCTTTCCGATCAGGATCGACTCGCCCGGCGCAATTCCTACGTTCTGGCGCTGGCGCAGGCGGTCGGCGGCGCGATGATGTCGATCAACGTGTCGCTGGGCGGGCTGGTCGGCATGTATCTGCTGGCGGCCCAGAGCGAGCTGGCCACCGTTCCCGTCACCACCATGATCGTCGGGCTCGCCGCGGGCACCATCCCGGCGGCGATGCTACTGGAGCGCCTCGGCCGGCGCCCCGGCTTCATGCTGGGGGCCGTCATCGCCGGCGCGGGTGGGCTGGTTGCCTTCATGGCGATCATGCAGGGCTCGTTCGGCCTGTTCGCCCTCGGCACCTTCGTCACGGGGGTGGCGGCGTCCTTCGTGCAGCAATACCGCTTCGTCGCCGCCGAGACGGCCACGCCGGCCTACAAGTCGCGCGCCATCGCCACCGTCCTCGCGGGCGGCATCCTCGCCGGCGTGATCGGCCCGCAGACGGTGATCTGGGCCAAGGATTTCTTCCTGCCCACCGCCTACGCCGGCGCCTACCTCGCGCAGGCCGCGCTCGGCATCGGCAGCCTCGCCATCCTGGCCTTCTACAAGGCGAGCCCGCTCCAGAAGCGCGTGCCGAAGGATCCGGCGGCGCCCAAGGGACGGCCCGTCCTCGTCATCGTGCGCCAGCCCAAGGTGGCGCTCGCCATCTTGTGCGCCGTGGTCAGCTACTCGATCATGAGCCTGGTGATGACGGCGGCCCCGCTCGCCATGCTGGCCTGCGGCTTCACCACCGAGGACGCCGCGCTGGGCATCCAGTGGCACGTCATCGCCATGTTCGCGCCGAGCTTCGTCACCGGCCGCCTGATCGCCCGCTTCGGCGCCGAGACGATCACCGCCATCGGCCTCGTCCTCCTGGGGGCGTGCGGGGTGACGGCGCTGCTCGGCATCGCGCTGGGCAACTTCTATATCGCCCTCATCCTGCTGGGCCTCGGCTGGAATTTTGGCTTCATCGGCGCCACCACCATGTTGACGGAAGCGCAGCGGCCCGAAGAGCGGGCCCGCACCCAGGCGGCCAACGAGTTCATCATGTTCGGCGTCGTCGCCGTGGCCTCGCTCTCCTCGGGCATCCTGTTTTCGGCCATCGGCTGGCAAAGCATCAACTGGACGATCTTCGGCCTGATCGCCGGGCCGCTCATCCTGCTGGCGATGACATTCCGCCACCTTCGGGTCGCGCGCGTCTGAAGCAGCACGGCGCTTGACTTTAGGCAGACCCAACCGCGACCATGTTTGCGTAGGTTGGCGCGAAAGCATCTTGCCCTGGCCGACGACCTGTTGGCTTGATTTTGCGAAGCATAGCGGGCAGAGATTCCGCGCCGAACCAATCGGCGACAGCAAAAAACTAAGATGCGCCGCCTGCGGCGCAGGAGGAAATATGAATGCTACGCTAATTGTCATCGCCTGCGGTTTGGTCTCGCTACTATACGGAGCGTGGGCGATCCGTAGCGTTTTGGCGGCACCGGCCGGGTCGGCGCGCATGCAGGAGATCGCCGGCGCCATCCAGGAGGGCGCGTCGGCCTATCTCTCGCGCCAGTATCTCACCATCGCCATCGTCGGCGTCGTCATCTTTGCTGTCGTCTTCTGGCTGCTGGGCGTTCTGACGGCGATCGGCTTCGCCATCGGCGCCATCTTGTCGGGCATCGCCGGCTACATCGGCATGCTGGTTTCGGTGCGCGCCAACGTGCGCACGGCCGAAGCCGCCTCCAAATCGCTGCAGGGCGGGCTCGACATCGCCTTCAAGTCCGGCGCGGTGACGGGCATGCTGGTGGCCGGTCTCGCGCTGCTGGGCGTCTCCGTCTACTTCTACGTCCTCACCCAGATCCTGGGCAACGAGCCCACCTCGCGCACGGTGGTCGATTCGCTGGTGGCGCTCGGCTTCGGCGCCTCGCTGATCTCGATCTTCGCGCGACTGGGTGGCGGCATCTTCACCAAGGGCGCCGACGTCGGCGGCGACCTGGTGGGCAAGGTCGAGGCCGGCATTCCGGAGGACGACCCGCGCAACCCCGCCACCATCGCCGACAACGTGGGCGACAACGTGGGCGACTGCGCCGGCATGGCCGCCGACCTGTTCGAGACCTACGTGGTGACCGTGGTCGCCACCATGGTGCTCGCGGCGATCTATTTCGCCGGCTCGGACTTCCTGTCCGCCACCATGCTCTACCCGCTCGCCATCGGCGGCGCGTGCGTGCTCACCTCCATCGCGGGCACCTTCTTCGTCAAGCTCGGCGCCTCGCAGAACATCATGGGCGCCCTCTACAAGGGCTTCGTGGTCACGGCGGTGCTGTCGCTGATCGTGCTCTTCCCGGTCACCTACCTCGTGTTCGGCTCGCTCTCGGCCGAGATCGTCGTCGGTGCCGCGTCCCATGCGGCCGCAGCCGTCGAAGGCGCCGAGGTGGCCCAGGCCGCCGTTCCGGCGCTCAGCTTCACCCCGCTCGATCTCTATCTGTGCGGTGTCGCCGGCCTCGTGATCACCGGCCTGATCATCTGGATCACCGAGTACTATACGGGCGTCGGCTACCGCCCGGTTCGCTCCATCAGCCAGGCCTCGGTCACCGGGCACGGCACCAACGTGATCCAGGGCCTCGCCGTTTCGCTGGAGGCGACGGCGCTGCCCGCCATCGTCATCATCGCCGGCATCATTACGACCAACTCGATGGCCGGTCTCTACGGCATCGCCGTCGCCGTCTCCACGATGCTGGCGCTCGCCGGCATGGTCGTCGCGCTCGACGCCTTCGGCCCGGTGACGGACAACGCCGGCGGCATCGCCGAGATGGCCGACCTGCCGGCCGACGTGCGCGCCACCACCGACGCGCTCGACGCGGTCGGCAACACCACCAAGGCCGTCACCAAGGGCTACGCCATCGGCTCGGCCGGCCTCGGCGCGCTGGTCCTGTTCGCGGCGTACACTCAGGATCTGACCTACTTCATCAACAACTCCGACCAGTACCCATACTTCGCGGGGATCTCGCTGGAGACGCTGAACTTCTCGCTGACCAACCCCTACGTGGTGGTGGGCCTGTTCTTCGGCGGCCTGTTGCCGTTCCTGTTCGGCGGCATCGCGATGACGGCCGTCGGCCGCGCCGCCGGTGCGGTCGTGGAGGAGGTGCGCCGCCAGTTCCGCGAGAAGCCCGGCATCATGGCCGGCACCGATCGGCCCGACTACGGCCGCGCGGTGGACATGCTCACCAAGGCCGCCATCCGCGAGATGATCATCCCCTCGCTGCTTCCGGTGCTGTCGCCGATCGTCGTCTACTTCGTCATCAACGCGATTGCCGGCAAGGCGGAGGCGTTCGCCGCGACCGGCGCGATGCTGCTCGGCGTGATCGTGACCGGCCTCTTCGTCGCCATCTCGATGACCGCCGGCGGCGGCGCCTGGGACAACGCGAAGAAGTCGTTCGAGGACGGCTTCGTCGATCGTGACGGGGTGACCCACCATAAGGGCTCGGAGGCGCACAAGGCGTCCGTCACCGGCGACACCGTGGGCGATCCCTACAAGGACACCGCCGGCCCGGCCGTGAACCCGATGATCAAGATCACCAACATCGTCGCGCTGCTGCTGCTCGCCGTCCTCGCCCACTGAGGCCGGCCGCTGCCACGACGAAAGGCCCGGAGTATCGCTCCGGGCCTTTTGCGTTTCGCGGGGTGCGAACCCGCCTCGATGTGATCTCCATCAATTGTATGGCGCTGGTGTGCCATTATGTCGCGTCCACCCGAAGGGAGGGCCCCGACATGCCGCTCACCATCTTGACCTCGGAAACGCCCCCTGGTGCGCCGAGTTTCGATTCCCCCGCCACCATCGCCGCGCTCGCCGCGAGCAACGGCAGCGCGGTGCCGGCCGGCGCCACCGTGGTCGGCATCACGATCCCGGTGCTGGCGCACGATTTCACCGCGCTCAACTTCCACACCCGCAACAGCGGCACGGAATTCCGCTTCAACACCGGCACGCTGTCGTTGACGCTGCGCCAGGAGGTGCACGTGTCCAACGGGCTCGGGCCGTGCGCGCGCACGGTGTGGCTGCAGCACGAGAACCTGCACCTGGCCGACAACTCGCGCCTGCTGTCCGATCTCGACCGCGAACTGCGCGCCGACGCGGTGTTCGCCAGCTTCCTGGTGACGCCGGTCGCCTGGCATCCGCGCTCCGACTTCGCGAGCGTGCAGAGCCAGATCGCGGCCCGCATCGGGGCGGTGTTCACCCGCCTCACCAACGCTGCCGCGGTCCGGCGCGACTCGGCCGGCGAGTATCGCCGCGTCGAGCGGCAGATCCGCGCCCGCTGCGGCCACTCGCTGGACAATGTGCTGCGCCGCGGCGAGTACGGGCAGGGCATCGACATTTTGCAGCTCGCGCTCAACAACGAGCCGTCGATCCTGCCGCGCCTCGCGGTCGATGGCGTCTACGGCCCCAGGACCGAGGCCCGCGTGATCGAATATCAGCGCAACAACGGCCTGGAGGACGACGGCGTCGCCGGGCCCGACACGCAGGATTCGCTCGGCATCACCGGGCTTTGAGCGGGCCGGGCCTCAGTGCCCGGCCATATATTTGCCGATGGTGTTGCGGTCGGCCTTCGCGGCGGAGGCGACGTGGGTGATGCGCCCCTCCGACATCACCGCCACCCGGTCCGACAGTTCGAGGACCTCGTCGAGATCCTCCGAGACCAGGAGCACCGCGGCGCCGTTGTTGCGCTGGTCCATGATCTGCGCCCGTATCTCCGCGACGGAGGCGAAGTCGAGGCCGAAGCACGGGTTGGCGACGACGAGCACGTTCACCTCGTGGCTGAGCTCGCGGGCGAGGATCGCACGCTGGACGTTGCCGCCGGACAGGTTCTCGATGGGCGTTTCGGGCGAGGGTGTCTTCACCCGGTAGCGCTCGATGAGGCCGGCCGCCTTGGTGCGCATCTCGGACGGCTTCAGCCACCACCCGAGCGAGGCGAGCGGGGGCTTGTCGAAGGAGCGGAAGGCGATGTTCTCCGCCACGCTCATGCGCCGCACGGCCGCGTTGCGCAGCGGCTCCTCCGGCAGCCCGAACACCTTGAACTTGTGATAGGCGCCGCGCGAGCAGTCGAACGGCTCGCCATTGATGGCGACGCTGCCGCCCGTCATCGGCCGCTGTCCGGCCAGCGCCTCCACCAGCTCCGACTGGCCGTTGCCCGACACACCCGCGATGCCGACGATCTCGCCGCCCTGCACGGTGAGATCCACGTGGTCGACGGCCGCCTTGCCCTCCGATCCGGCGACGACCACCCCCGACAGCGTCAGGGAGGTGGGGCTCGTCACCGTCATGTCGCGCTCGGCGCTCTTCCGGATCTCCGCCTCGCCGATCATCATGCGCGACATTTCGTTGGTGGAGAGTTCCGACACCGCGCCGCCGCCCACATAGCGCCCGCGCCGCAGCACCGAGACGCGGTCGGCGAACGCGCTCACCTCGCGGAATTTGTGCGTGATCATCAGGATCGTGATGTCGCCCGCCTCTGTCATCTGGCGCAGGAGGCCGAGCACCTCGTCCGATTCGGCCGGGGTGAGCACGGAGGTGGGCTCGTCGAGGATCAGGAAACGCTCGTCGAGATAGAGCTGGCGCAGGATCTCCAGCTTCTGCTTCTCGCCGGCGGACAGGTCCGAAACCAGCCTGTTGAGCGGCACACGGAAGGGCATCCCCTCCATGAACGCCTCCAGCCCCGCCACCTCCTTCTTCCAGTCGATGACGGCCGGCACGTCGGTGCGCGTGATCACCATGTTTTCGGCCGCCGTCAGGCACGGCACCAGCGTGAAGTGCTGGTAGACCATGCCGACGCCGGCCGCGGAGGCATCCTTCGGATGGCGGATCGTCGCTTCGTGCCCGTTGATCATGAGCTGCCCGCGCGTCGGCTGGTAGAAGCCCATGATGCATTTGACGAGGGTGGACTTGCCGGCGCCGTTCTCGCCCAGCAGCGCGTGGAATTCGCCCGCCTCGACGGTGATCGACACGTCCTCCAGCGCGACCAGCGAGCCGAAGATCTTGGTCATGCCGACGGTTTCGAGGCTGATGGCGCGCTTGGCGCCGGGCGGGTGCAGCGTCGTTTGCTCCGGGGCGGCGCTGAGCGACATCACACGTCCTCCAAAGCGGCGATCAGGTCGCCGCTCGTTGCGACGGCGCCGAACACACCGCCCTGCATCTTGATCATGTCGATGGCGGCGAGGTGGTTCTCCCGCTTGGTCGCGCCGCAGCAATCCTCCACCAGCAGGCACTCGAAGCCGCGGTCGTTGGCCTCGCGCATGGTGGTGTGGACGCAAACGTCCGTGGTGATGCCCGTCAGCACGATGTTGCGGATGCCGCGCGTGTTGAGGATCATCTCGAGATCGGTGGCGCAGAACGAGCCCTTGCCCGGCTTGTCGATGACCGGCTCGCCGGCGAGCGGCGCCAGTTCCTCGATGATCTCCCAGCCCGGCTCGCCCCGCACCAGGATCTTGCCGCACGGTCCGGGGTCGCCGATGCCGGCGCCGATGCGCCGCGAGCGCCAGCGCTTGTTGGCCGGCAGGTCCGCGAGGTCCGGCCGGTGCCCCTCGCGCGTGTGGATGACGGTGAAGCCCTTCGCCCGCATCGCCGCCAGCAGCGCCTTGATCGGCTCGATGGGCGCGCGCGTCAGCGACAGGTCGTAGCCCATCGCGTCGACATAGCCGCCCTTGCCGCAGAAATCGGTCTGCATGTCGATGATGATGAGCGCCGTGTTGGCCGGCCTGAGGTCGCCGTCGAAGGGCCAGCGATAGGGCGTCGAGGCGACCTGGCCGGGCTCGTTGGTGCTTTGGGGCGAGGAGGCGTCCATCTACTCGGCCGCCTCCTTCAGCGTCTCGCCATAGCGGCGGGTGGGGGCCGGATAGCCGCAGGCGGTGCCGTCGGTGTGCACCACCTCGTACTCCCAGGGCAGGCGATAGCGGCCCGCCACCATGTCCTGCATGAAGGTGTAAGGGCAGTCCTGTGCGCCGCCCTTCACGGCCGTGTAGCCGCGGTGGCCGAGCTGGTAGATGTTGTTCTCAACCGACCAGTGCTTGCGGGCCTCGCGCACCAGGTCGGGCCGCACCTCGGCGGTGATGATCTCGTCCGCCCGCCCCGTGGTGCCATGGGCGATGACGGTGCCGTCGAAGTTGACGATCATCCCTTCGCCCATGGAATCGAAGGTGCCGTCGGAGCCGCACATGCACACGTTGGCCGTGACCATCAGGTTCTGGAAGCTGTTGGCCTGGTTGGTGAAGCGCCAGCTCTCCCGGATGGGGGCGGTGTAGCCGGCCGTGCGCAGCATGATCTCGGCGCCCTTGTAGGCGCACTCGCGGGCCATCTCGGGGAACATGCCGTCGTGGCAGATGATGAGGGCGAGCTTGCAGCCTTTCGGCCCGTCGATCACCGGGATGCCGAGGTCGCCCGGCTCCCACGGCTCCACCGGCACCCAGGGGTGCAGCTTGCGATAGTAGAGCTGCAATTCGCCCTGATCGTCGATGACGAGGCCCGAATTATAGGGGTAGCCCCCCGGGTTGAGCTCCATGATGGAGAAGCAGCCCCAGATCGCGTTCTCCTTGCAGGCGGCCTTGAAGGCGGCCACCTCGGGCCCGTCGAGCGAGCACATGATGTCCGGGTTGATGTCCATCGACAGCCCGTGCAGCGCGTATTCGGGGAATACCACGAGGTCCATCGTGGGCATGTTGCGCCGGGCCTTGGCCACCATCGCAACCACCTTGTCGGTCTGCGCGGCGAGGTCGGCCGGCGTCTTCGTCAGCGGTAGCTGGAGCTGGACGAGGCCGATCACCACGCCGTTGGGTGTCTTGTTGAGGCCGCCGAGCGCGCTCATGGCAAGCTCCTATTTGACGATGGACAGTTCGCCCGGCGCGCCGCGGGCGGAGGAGGTCGCGCGGGCCGAGGCGATCATGATGAAGAGGGTGAGGATGTAGGGGGCCGCGTTGAAGAAGTAGTAGCCGGCGCTGATGCCGACCGATTGCAGCGCCGGCCCCAGCGCGCCGGCCGCGCCGAACAGGAGCGCCGCCACGATGCAGCGCAGCGGATGCCAGCGCGCGAAGATGACGAGGGCGACCGCCATCAGCCCCTGGCCGGAGGACAGCCCCTCGTTCCAGCTTCCCGGATAGGACAGCGACAGGAACGCCCCGCCGACGCCCGCGAGGAAGCCGCCCACCGCCGTCGACATGATGCGCACTTTGTAGGGCTCGACGCCCATGGCGCGGGCGGACGCCTCCGAATCGCCCGTCATGCGCACGATCAGGCCGATCCGCGTGTTGGCGAGCGCCCACCACATGACGAACGCGACGGCGATGCCGACGAAGAACAGCGGGTTGATGTCGAGCGCCTGCGCCAGGGCGCTGTCGTCGGTCCACCCGCCGAGCGGCAGGCCGTCGAGCCGCGGCGCGGAGGGCTGGATGTACGGTTTGCCGAAGAAGAAGGCGATGCCGGTGCCGAAGCTCATCATCGCGATGCCGACGGCGATATCGTTGACGCGCGGCAACGAGCAGATCACCCCGTGCATCAGCCCGAGGAAGACGCCGGAAAAGCCCGCGGCCAGCACGCCCAGCCACGGCGATCCCGTCTGGTAGGAGACGGCGTAGGCGACCATCGCGCCCAGGATGAGGTTGCCCTCCAGCCCCAGATTGATGCGGCCGGACTTTTCCGTCAGCGTCTCGCCCAGCGCCACGAACATGAATGGGGTGGAGACCCGGATCGCCCCGCCCAGCATCGAGATCAGGATGGTGGCCAGCATCTCGCTCGTCATGTGCGATCGCCCCCCGATCTGGACTGGAAGATGGCGAAGCGCCCGTAGAGCGTGTCGGAGGCGAGCAGCACCACGAAGATGATGCCCTGCAGCACCAGCGCCGTCGCATCGGGCATGTCCATGCGGCGCTGGATCAGCCCGCCCGAGGCGGCGATGGCGCCGAACATGATAGCGACGGGCACGATCACCACCGGATTGTGCCGCGCGAGGAACGAGATGAGGATGCCGGTGAAGCCGTATCCGGCCACCAGCGAGGCGTTGGCCTGGCCGTGGACGGCGCCCACCTCGTAGTAGCCGGCGAGGCCCGCGCAGGCGCCGGCGATGGCGGTGCAGGTGACCATCAGCGTGCCCACGGGCAGGCCCTGCGCCAGCGCGGCCCGCGGGTTGCCGCCCGTGACGCGCGCCGCGAAGCCGAACGTGGTGCGGCCCATCAGGATCTGCAGCGCGATGGCGAGCACGATGCCCGCCCCAAGCCCCCAATGCACCGCCGTGCCGGGGATGTCGCCGACCATGTAGTCGCTGCCGATGGGCATGGTGGACGGTTTGTTCTGCGAGGCGGGGTCGCGCAGCATCCCTTCCACGAAGAAGTTCATGATCGCGATGGCGATGTAGGTCATCAACAGCGAGGAGATGGTCTCGTTGACCCCCCGCGCATGGCGCAGCCAGCCGACGATGGCGATCCAGGCGCCGCCCGCCATCATCGCGAAAAGGGCCATCAGGAGCATGGTCAGCGGCGGCCAGATCCCGGCCGACACCAGCGGGATCGCGATGGCCGCGGCACCGAAGCCGCCCAGCACGAGCGCCCCCTCCGCGCCGATCATCACGAGGCCGATCTGCGCGGGGATCGCGAAGGCGAGGCCGGTGAGGATCAGCGGCGCCGAGCGTTGCAGCGTGTTCTGGATCGAGAAGGCGGTGCCGAACCCGCCGCGCCACAGCAGCTCGAAATAGACGATCGGCGATTTGCCCAGGACCAGCAGGAAGGCCGAGAAGATCAGCGCCGAGGCGACCAGCGCGCCGACGGGGATGAGGATCGTTTCGGCGGTCCGCCTGACTTTCGCGAAATCGGAGCGGCGCGTGGGGACATCATCGGTGGTGACGGCTGTCATGGGGCCTTCCTGGAACGCTGCGTGGACGTGGCGGGGGCGGCACCGCCCCCGCGGGTCGCGTCAGTCAGGTCAGGTGATCGAGCCGGAGACGCCTTCCAGCAGGTAGTTCATGCCGTCGAGTTCGGGGTCGTAGTTGTCGTAGGTCTTGTCGATCACGAGGTTGCCCTTGTTGTCCTTCAAGGGGCCGACATAGATGGGCTCGCCCCCACGCAGCGCGGCGATGGCGGCGTCGGCGGCCTTGATCGCGGCCTCGTTGGCGCCGGCGCCGTAGGGCGTGTTGCGCACCATGTCGTTGTGGTAGCCGCCGGCGAGGAAGTTGGGCAGCGGCTGACCGTCGGCCAGCAGCGCGGCGTAGAGGTTGTAGATCGTCTCCCACTTGTACTCGGCGCCGGTGATGAAACCCTTGGGCGCCAGCGGCCGCTGCGAGGCGTTGTGCCCGCACGACTTCACGCCGCGGCCCTCGGCGGTCTCGATCACCACCTTGGGACCGTCGACGTGGCAGGTGATGACGTCGGCGCCGGCGTCGACGAGCGCGTTGGCCGCCTCCGCCTCGCGCACGGGCATCGACCAGTCGCCGGTGAAGATCACCTGCACGGTCGCGTCCGGGTTCACGCTGCGCGCGCCCAGGAGCACCGAGTTGATGTTGGACAGCACCGAGGGGATCGGCTTGGCGGCGACGAAGCCGATCTTGTTGGAGGTGGTGCACAGCCCGGCGGCGACGCCGTCCACGTAGTGCGCCTGGTTGAGGTAGCAGAAATAGCTGCCGGCGTTGGTCGGGTCGCCCTCCTTCCACAGCGGCGCGGCGTGGCGGAACTCGACGTCGGGATACTTCTTGGCGAGATCCTTCACGAAGGGATCGTAATAGCCGAAGGAGGTGGCGAGGATGAGGTTGGCGCCGTCGAGGTTGATCATCGATTCCATCGACTGGGCGACGGCATCGGTCTCCGGCACGTTCTCCTCCTCGATGACGTCGACGCCGTCGGTGGTCTTGAGGATGTCCATGGCGACCGCGTGGGCTTGGTTCCAGCCATAGTCGTCGCGCGGGCCGACATAGACGGCGCCGAGCACGACGTTGGCGGCGAAGGCCGGCCGTATCGCGCCCAGCGGCAACGCGGCCGAGGCGAGGCCGGCCGCGCCGGTCTTGAGGAGGTTGCGTCGCGAAAGGCCTCGGATTGGCATGTTCGTCCCCATCTTTCGTGCAGCGCGTCGACCGCTAGGCTGCGTTTTCGCCCATCCCCAGCAAACGCCGTGCCAGTGAATGCGACGCTGGGCTGAACGGGGGATGCCCCGGGCCTTTGGGAAAGAGCAGGGGGGCGACGCGGTGTGGTGGTCGCCTTTCGATCTCTTAGGGTTGTGATCTGCCTAAAAAACAGGCGCGCGAGTTTTCCCCGCCCGACGGATGCGACGCGGGGCGATCAGGCGAGGCCGCTCTTGGCGTATGTCGGGTTGAGGCGGCTTTCGAGGTAGTCGTCGCCACGGATGGGCGGGTATTTCGCCGGCCGCTCGGGCGTGGCGCAGCCGGGCAGGCACTCCACCACGGCATCCGGGTTGGGGTCGAGGAAGAAGGCGACGGAGTAGCGCTCGCGCCCGGCCGGGTTCACCACGCGGTGCGGCGTCGACACGTAGATGTCGTTGGTCCAGCGCATCAGGCAGTCGCCGATGTTGCAGACGTAGCTGTCGGCGATGACGGGCGCGCGCAGCCACTCGCCGTCGCGCGTGCGCACCTCCAGCCCGCCGACCGTGTCGGTCGCCAGCAGCGTCACGCAGCCGTAATCGGTGTGCTCGCCGGCGCCATACTGGCCTTCCTCCATCTCGGCCGGCCGCGGCGGGTAGTGCAGCAGCCGCAACGTCGCCAGCGGACGGTCGAGCTTGTCCTCGAAGAAGTCCGGCGCGATGCCGAGATCGGTGGCGAAGGCGCGGTGGAGCGTGCGCCCCAGCCCCCAGACGGCATCGAAATAGGCGAGCATCGTCTCGCGGAAACCGTCCATCGCGGGCCAGCGGTTGGCGGCGCGGAAGCGCGCCCCGGCGACAAGCTCGGGGTCGTCCGGGGCGAGTTCGAGCCCCACGTTGAACGCCTCCTTGAGGTCGGGCGCCTTGGTGGGGTCGAGCGCTTCGCCCTTCATCGGGATGTAGCCGCGGTTGCCGCTCTTGGGGGAGTAGAGCGCGCTCTCCTTGTCGGCCTCGCTCGCGGCGAAGAAGCGCTCCGCCGTGGCGAACACCTCCTGGCGCAGCGCGGCCGGCACGCCGTGTCCGGTGACGTAGAAAAAGCCGATGCCGCGGCAGGCCGCGCCGATTTCGGCCGCGACAGTGCGGTGCCCAGCCTCGCCCCCCGACAGGAGCGGCGCGAGGTCGATGACGGGGATGGCGCTCATGGGGATCCTCAGGCGAACTTGCGGGCGGCGGCGGAATGGGCGGCGATGAGGGCGGCCGTGTCGAGGCCGGGGATGGCCCCGTCGATCACCCGCCAGGCGCCGGCCACCATCACCCGGTCGGCCCGGCTCGCACCGCAGTGGACGAGCGCGGCGATCGGGTCGTGCGCGCCGGAATAGCGGAGCTCGTCCAGCGTGAAGAGCGCGAAATCGGCCTGCTTGCCCAGCGCGATCTCACCGATATCGGAGCGGCCGAGGCAGCGGGCCGAGCCGGTGGTGGCCCAGCGCAGCGCGTCGCGGTGGGTGACCCGGTCGGCCGATCGGTAGCCGAGGCGGTTCACCATCAGCGCGTGGCGCACCTCTTCGATCAGGTTGGAGGCGTCGTTGGAGGCCGATCCGTCGACGCCGAGCCCCACGGGGCTGCCCGCGGCCTCGAGGTCCAGCGTGCGGCAGAAGCCGGAGGCGAGCACCGCGTTGGAGGTGGGGCAATGGCACACCCCGACGCCGTGGTGGCCGAGGAGCGCGCAATCGGCATCGGAGAAGTGGATGCCGTGGGCGAGCCAGGCGCGCGGCTGCAGCCAGTTGCAGTCCTTCAGCCAGTCGATGGGGCGGTAGCCGAAGGTGGCGACGCAGAACGCCTCCTCGTCCTCCGTTTCGGCGAGGTGGGTGTGGAGCTGGCAGTCGTACTTGTCCGCGAGCTCGGCGCTCGCCCGCATCACCTCGCGCGACACGTTGAACGGCGCGCACGGTGCCAGCGCGATCTGCAGCATCGCCCCGTCGCTCTTGTCGTGATATTTGCCGAGCACGCGCTCGCTGTCGGCCAGGATCGTGTCGAAATCCTGCACGATGTGGTCTTCCGGCGCCGCCCCGTCCTTCTTCGACAGCGACAGCGAGCCGCGCGTGACCGTGGCGCGGATGCCCAGCGCGCGCGCCTCGTCGACTTCGATGTCGGTGGCATCCTCCAGCCCCGCGAACACCATGTAGTTGTGGTCCATCGCGGTGGTGCAGCCCGACAGCAGCAATTCGCTCAGCGCCAGCCGTGCCCCCAGGCGGAACATGTCCCGGTCGAGCCGGGCCCAGATCGGATAGAGCGCCTGGAGCCAGGGAAACAGCTCCTTGTCGATGGCGACCGGGTGGGCGCGCGACAGCGTCTGGAAGAAGTGGTGATGGGTGTTGATGAGTCCCGGCAGGACCACGTGGCGGCTGGCGTCGAACGTCTCGTCGACCGGGGTCTGCGGCGCTTGGCCGGCCGGAACCAGCTCCACGATCCGCGTGTCTTCCACCACCACGCCGCCGCCGGCGCCGTCCGCCAGAATGGCGAGCGGATTCTTGATCCATTGACGCATCGATGACCGCCCTCCCGTGCCGGCTGTCCTCTATCGTATCGCTCCGGCGCGTTGGCGATAGACCCGATCGCACGGCGCGGTCGACCCCGACCGGAACGCCGGCGGGCAGGGACGGTCGGTGCAATCGCCATGCCTACTGGCTTTGCCGGGGGCGGGCAGCTCGGTGCGGGGGCGCCCGCGCGTCGGAATGACCCCGCCGGCACGGTGGGCGGGAGACAGCCTTTGTCATTCGCAGCTTGCGCCAGGCTTTTGTCCCCGGTGGTCGGGGTGGGCACACGGAACGCGTCTGCGATGTCCCTCATGCGTGCGAACCGACCAGCCCCCGTGGCGGTTAACTGCGCGACCGTATTGCAATTATAGAGTGTAATCCAAAGCGAAATATTTAATCTGAAGTTGTTGGTGCGCGGTTTCGATGCGAGGATGCCGGTCTTGCTCGAACGGGCCGGGGAGGCTTCACGACTGATGTTGCGCAAGGTGGCAGACGGCGACGGTGGGCAACTGCCGAACTCGCGGGCGCAGGCCCATCCGTCGGCAGGCTCTGGGGTGTGGCGGGTGCGCAGATCGTTTCTGCAGGTTTCGCTGGGCGTTCAGCTCATTGCATCGATGGTCGGTCTCGTCATTCTGACTGCCGTGTCGGTGGGGTTCATCGTCTATTGGGCCCTGGAGGCGGCCATCGTGCCGCGCGGGCTCGCCCGTCTGGAAGCCCACGTCACCCGCATCAGCGCCGTGATAGAGCAGCGCGCCGCCGGCTCCAGGCACGACCTGCAGGCGATCGCCGCGTCCTCCAATGTCAGAAACCTCGTCGCCGCGATGACGGCCCCCGATCAGCGCCATCAAACCATCGGCGTTGCCACCTGGCGCCAAATGGTGGCGCAAACCTTCGTGGCGGAGGTGGCGGCCAAATCCGAATTCATGCAGCTGCGGCTGATCGGCCGCGACGGGCAGGAGATCGTCCGGGTCGATGCCGGGCCTCATCCCGTCGTCTCCTACGAGAGCCAGCTGCAGAACAAGGCCGACCGCGCCTACGTTTCGCAAACGCTGGCCTTGCCCACCGGCCAATTCTATATCTCCCCGCTCGACCTCAACCGCGAGCGTGGCGACATCGAGCTGCCGATGCGGCCCGTGCTGCGCGTTGCCACGCCGATCGATGCGCCGGACGGCAGCCGGTGGGGCCTCGCGGTGGTGAACCTCGACCTGCGGCCGATGCTCGATCAGATGCGGCGAAACGCGCTGCTCGACAGCGACCTCTACGTGGTCAACGAGGCGGGTGACTTCATCATCCATCCGGATCGGGCCAAGGAATTCGCGTTCGAGTTCGGCGCTCCGCGTCGCATCGGGGACGAAATGCCCCGCCTTTATGCGGCCATGGGCAAGTTCGAGGACCTCGGCAGCGTCGCGCGATCCGCGGCGTGGGACACGGATATCGGAGCGGCCATCAGCACGGTGCTTGTCGATCCGATCCGCCTGGTGGTGATCGCGGCGGCGCCGGACCGGTCGGTGGTGGCGGGTGCCACGGTGCGACGTTCGGCGTTGATCGGCGGCGCGCTGGCGGGGTTTATCGCCATCGTCCTCGCCGTCTTGCTGGCACGGCTGACGACGCGGCCCCTGGCGGCGATGACCAGGGCGGTCCTGAGCGGGGGCGACAGCGCCGGGCTGCCGGTCGAAAGCCCGGGTGAGGTCGGCATTCTGGCCCGCGCCCTGGCCCGGTACATCGACAACGAGCGCTGGCACGCCGCCGTCGTCGACAATGCCCACGAAGCCTTCCTCTCTACCGCGCCGGACGGCACCATCAAGAGCTGCAACGAGAGCGCCGAGCGGCTGTTCGGGATCAGTGCGCACGATGCGATCGGCCGCCCCGCCGATACGCTGGTGGACAGCGCGCAAGCCGGCGCGCTGCGCGATCTGCTCGAACGGGTCGCGTCCGGCCAGGACGCGACCGCGAACTACGATGTCACCCTCCAAGGCGCGGACGGCAAGGTGACGGACGTGCTGATGCACTTTTCGCCGGTGCGCACCGCGAGCGGCCAGTTGATGGGCGCGTCGATCCTCGCGCGCGACGTGACCGACGAGCGTGCCGCGCGCGAGAGCTTCCGGATCGCAACGGAATGTTCGCCGGCCGGCAAGCTTCTCATCGACGCAAAGGGCAAGATCATCCTGGTCAACGCCGAGGCCCAGCGCTGCTTCGGCTACTCGCGCGAGGAACTCCTCGGGCACCGCTTCGATCAGCTCATACCGGATGACAACCGCGCCTCGCACGCCAAACTGGTGGCCGATTATCTGAGCAGCCCCGGAACGCGGGCCATGGGTTCGGACCGCGCGGTGTTCGGCCGGCGCAAGGACGGCAGCGCGATCCCGCTCGAGATTTTGTTGACGACGGTGCCCTCGCGCGAAGGGCTGCTGGTCCTGGCCGCCATCGTCGACATCACGGAGCGCAGGGAGTCCCGTCTCAAGCTGGAGCAGCGCACGCGCGAGTTGGAGCGCTCCAATGCCGATCTGCTGCAGTTCGCGTACGTGGCCTCGCACGACATGCAGGAGCCGCTGCGCATCACGGCAAGCTTCGCCCAGCTGTTGTCCGACCGCTACAAGGGACAGCTCGACGAAAAGGCGGACAAATACATCCACTACATCGTCGACGGCGCCCGCCGGATGCAGACGCTGATCAACGACATTCTCGTCTATTCCCGCCTCGGCGCGGAGGACGAAGCGGTCGGGCAGGTGGACCTTGCCGACGTGATGGACGAAACGCGCGCCCAGCTCGCCAACCTGATCGAGGAGAACGACGCGCAAATCGTGATCGACGGCGAACTGCCAGTCGTCCCCGGCGACGAGAGCCAGCTGGTCCGCCTGTTCGCCAACCTGGTGGGCAACGCGATCAAGTATCGCAGCGCCGAACGGCCTTTGGTGACGATCTCGGCTCGGCGCGAGCAGGATTTCAGGCACATCGCGGTGCGCGACAACGGCGTCGGCTTCGACGAGAAGTACAAGCACAAGATATTCCAGATGTTCCAGCGGATCGCGACACCGGGGTCGGCGCGCGGCAGCGGCCTGGGCCTCGCCATCGCCAAGCGGATCGTCGATCAACACGGCGGCGATATCTGGGCCAGCTCGAAGGTCGGCGAGGGCTCGACGTTCGAGTTCACCATTCCGGGGCTGGATCCATGACGGGCGCCGCCGACACCGGGCCGTTTCATGTCCTCCTGGTCGAGGACAACCCAGCCGATGCGGAGCTGACGCGCGAGGCGCTGACCGCACAGCGCGACGATCTCGTGGTCGATTTCGCCACCGACGGCTTCGAGGCGCTGGACTACCTGCAGCGCCGCGCCGAGGCCAACATGCAATTGCCCGACCTGGTGATCCTCGACCTCAACATGCCGCGCATGTCCGGCAAGGACTTCCTCGCGGATGTCCGTCAGGACGCAAGGTTTCGCGCGCTGCCGATCATCGTGCTGACCACCTCGGCAGCCGAGGAGGACATTCACCAAAGCTATGCCCTCGGCGCGAATTCATTCGTGAACAAGCCGATGGAGTTCAACCAGTTCGAGGAAGCCGTGCAGTTGATGCAGAATTTCTGGTTCTCGTTGGCCCGTCTGCCGAGCAAAGCCCGCAAGGACGATGCCCAATGACGGAGCAAACGCCTAAGCGCATCGTCCTCCTGGTGGAGGACAACGACGCCGATGCGGAATTGACGCGCGAGTTTCTGGCGCTGCACCGGGGTGGCCGATACACGTTGCATCGCGTCAGCCGTTTCGCGGACGCAATGGCCATGCTGCGCACCACGAAGGTCGAGGTGGTGCTGTTGGACCTCTTCCTGCCCGACTTCGTCGCGACGGCCGGCGTCACCGAAATGCGCGAACTGATCGGCGACGTGCCGATCCTGATGCTGACCGGGCTGGGCGACGAGGACGTCGCGCTCGAGTGCATTCAAGCCGGCGCGCACGATTTTCTCAACAAGAACCAGTACGGCACGGCCAACCTCGGCCACGCCATCGAGGGCAGCCTGGCGCGCCAGCGGGCAGGCGAGCATCGCATGGTGCGCGAGCATCTGGCCTATGATCGACGCATGGCCGGCGAGGGGGTGCTGGCCTCGCTGGACATCGGGCCGGTCCCGGAAAACGTGCCGCTGCGGGATCGTCTGCCGGACATGTTCGACGCGTTCGTCGCCCTATACCGCACTTTGCTGCGCGCCTATGTCGAGGATTTCGACCAGGCGAAAGCCGCGACGGCCGGCGCGATGCTGGACCTGGTGAAAGCCATCGCCGCCGCCGGTGGCGGCGCGCGGGACCTGATCGAGATCCACACCCGGATCGTGGACCGGATTCCGCAGGATGCCTCGGCCGACCAGTATCGCCCGCTGGTGGTGGAGGGACGCCTCTTCGCGCTCGAGATGATGGGCCTGCTGGTGGACTGCTACCGCCGCCGCGACGCGCGCTCGCTCGAGGTCAACGCCTGACCACGGCGCGCGCACCGCACGCGACCCGTCCGTCCACTAGCGCGGCGGGCCCGCCCGCGATGCACAGGTGGGCACGACCTGTCCGCAATACCGCACGCGGTGGCCGACCGCGATGCGCAGGTGGGCACGCGACCCGCCCGCATTACCGCACGCGGTAGCCTGCCCGCGATGCGCTGATGAGCACGCCGCCCGTTCGCCCGCGCGCCGCGGAAGCCTGACGGCGACGGCACCTGACCCGTTCGCACTACGGCACGGGTGGCCCGGCTGCGATGCGTAGGGCGGCACGCGAACCGTCCGCATCACCATGCGTCGCCTGACCGCGATGTGCAGGTCATGGGCGCTGCTCATTCGCATCACCGCGCGCCGCGGTAGCCCGACCGCGATGCGCAGGACAAACCGCCGCCCATCCGCATCGCAATGCCGCCCGGTAGCCTGATCGCAATGCGCAGAATGGGCACGCGCCCTATCCGCATCTCCTCGCGATACGGTGACTCTGCCACAATGCGCCGAACCGAACACCGTCCGCCCACCGTACGCGGCGGCTCCCCACGATACGCCGAACGAACGCCGCCCGCCCGCCCACCCAACCACCGCTCCGACACGATGCGCCGGCCGCGCTCGACCGCGGCTGCGGCGGCGCGCATACTCGCCGGCCACGCGGCCTGCCCAAGCGCTCGCCGCGTCCCCCCGCAAGGAGAGCGAGTTGACCACCCACCACGTCCTCGAGCCGTCCCCCGATACCGTCCACTGGGGCTATTTCGACGCCGCCGTGCCGCCCCGCCTCACCGTTCGTTCGGGCGACACCGTCACCATCACCTCGGTCAGCGGCCGGCCGACCCAGGTGCCCGCCCGCGAGCGGCTGATGCCCGCGCACGCCGCCATCCACGACACCATGAAGCCGGAACTGGGCGCCCACATCATGACCGGCCCGGTCGCGGTGGAAGGCGCCGAGCCGGGCGATCTCCTCGAGGTCCGCATCAAGGAGATCACCCTGCCGTGCGATTGGGGCTTCACCGCCGTGATGTCCCTGCGCGGCACGCTGCCGGAGGACTTCCCGCACCCTCACCACATCATCGTCGAGCTGGACCGCGACAAGGGGCTCGGCCATCTGCCGTTCGGCATGTCGGTGCCGCTCAAGCCCTTCTTCGGCGTGATGGGCGTCGCCCCGCCGCCGCATTGGGGGCGCCTGGGCTCCAACGAGCCGCGCGATTTCGGCGGCAACATCGACCTCAAGGAGCTCACCGCCGGCGCAACGCTCTACCTGCCGGTGTTCGTGCCGGGCGCGCACTTTTCCGTCGGCGACGGACACGGCGCACAGGGCGACGGCGAAGTCTGTCTCACCGCGATCGAGACCTGCCTCACCGGCACCTTCGAGCTGGTGCTGCACAAGGCGAGCAAGGTGCGCTTCCCCCGCGCCGAAACGCCCACGCATCACATCAGCCTCGGCTTCAACGAGGATCTCGACGATGCCGCCAAGCAGGCGCTGCGCGAGATGATCGTCCTCCTCGGCGAGCTCAAGGGGCTGTCGCCGATGGACGCCTACATGCTGTCGAGCCTCGCGGTCGATCTGCGCGTCACGCAGCTCGTCGACGGCAACAAGGGCATCCACGCAATGCTGCCCAAGTCGCTGCTCTAACTCAGCGCGCCTCGGCCGAGAGGTCGAGGCGCTCGACGCCGCTGCCCGGCAAAAAGTGGTGCATCGTGTTGAGCCACAACACGAATTTCAAACTCCCGTCGGCGACGCGCTGCACGATCCAGTCCTCGCCGACGATACACCGCAGCGGCGGCTGCGCGTCGTCGGGGAAATGCGCCTCCCAGTACAGCGAGCCCAGCGCGCGGGCTCTCTCGGGCGCATCCGACAAGGGCGCGACCACGAAATCGCCGAGCCGCAAAATCTGGCGCGCGAACTGCGCGTGGTAGGCGTGATGCTCCTCGAGCGTCATCGAGTCGCCGGTATATTGCACGTAGATCCGCGCCGGGTGGTGGACGAAAAAGGCCTCGCGCTCGGCGAGCGTGGCGCCTTGGCGCAAGGTTTCGCACCACGCCTCGCCCAGGGCGCGAATTTCGTCTTCGGTGATGGGCATGGGGTTCTCCTGATCGACCAAGGGGAGGGCCCCGCCATAGGCCGGCCTCCCGCCCGGTCGCAAGACCGCCCCCGCGCGCCGGTTCAGCCGCTGCACTCCAAGATTGAATAACATTGTCTTTTCGCCGGTCCCTAAGATTGCTGGCATGGGCGCAATGGTCGCCTTAGCATTGCATCCGTCCATCGAGGGGTGCCGCTTTGCTGCGCCACATCGGCGACGTCCGCCTGCCCGCCGCAACTGCAAGGCGAGCCGGGGCGGGTCGGCGCCGACCTCGAACGAGCCAAGGAGTGCGACCGGGCGAGCCATGCGAGTTGCCGTTCTGGGGAGTGGGTTGAGTGGGTCTCTGGCGGCGCTGATGCTGGCTGAGCGCGGCCACCAGATCGACCTCTACGACCAGCACGCGGCGCCGATGATGGGCGCCAGCTCCAACTGCGAGGGCAAGCTGCACCTCGGTTTCGTCTATGCGCTGGACCGCTCGCGGCGCACCATCGGCACGCTGATGCGCGGCGCGCTCACCTTCCACGCCATCGTGCGCCGCTACGTCGAGGCAGAGACGATTTCGGCCGCCTTGTCCGACCCTTTCATCTACGCCGTGGTCGACGACACCATGGTGCCGCCGGCCGCCGTC
>JAUIJH010000243.1 GCA_030431335.1 Alphaproteobacteria bacterium | reverse complement strand
GGCTCTGCCGTAGATCTTGTCGTCACCGTAACCGCCATCGATCGTATCGCGACCACCGCCGCCGTAAATCCTATCATGATCATCGTTGCCTTCGATGTAGTCGTCGCCTTTGTTGCCCCTCAATAAGTCATTGCCGTCCCCACCGTAAATGGTGTCGAACCCAATGCCACCGTCGAGATCATCACGGCCACCATTTCCGAAAAGCTCATCATCGCCGCCGAGTGCGCGAAAAATATCTCGGCCTGACGTGCCCCTAAACAGATCTCTTCTGTTGGTGCCCTTCATTTAAAAATCTCCATTTTGAATAACCACGCCATTTTATTACGCGAAGCACAGACAAGGCAACTTGGAAATCCGCGAAAGGCCGGGCGCAGAGGCGCACGGTACTGGTCAAATATGAGGCAATCCAAAGCGGAAGCGCTCACGCCAGCGCCAGGCATCTGGGCATGCTGGGCGTTGCAACCGGCATGACGCTCACTCCTGCGTAAAGCGATGGACGACGGCTGCAAGCGACCCCGTGGATACTGGGCCGGGAAGCACTGTGCGAATAGTGGGCTAGCGGGAGGCGAACTGGTCGTCGAAGGCGTAGCCGGCGCCGCGCACGGTGCGGATCGGATCCTTGGCGCGGCCGCGGTTGATGGCCTTGCGCAGGCGGCCGATGTGCACGTCCACGGTGCGCTCGTCGACATAGACGTCGCGCCCCCACACCCCGTCGAGCAGCTGCTCGCGCGAGAAGACGCGGCCGGGCGACTGCATCAGGAACTCCAAGAGGCGGAACTCGGTCGGCCCGAGGTGCACCTCGCGCGTGGCACGGCGCACGCGGTGTGTGGTGCGGTCGAGCTCGATGTCGCCGGCGCGCAGCAGCGTCGACACCACCTCCGGCTTGGCGCGGCGCAGCAGCGCGCGGATGCGCGCCAGGAGCTCCGGCGTCGAGAACGGCTTGGTCACGTAGTCGTCGGCGCCGGTGGCGAGGCCGCGGATGCGCTCGGTCTCCTCGCCGCGCGCCGTCAGCATGATGATGGGCAGGTGCTGGGAGTTCGGCTTGGAGCGGATGCGCCGGCACAGCTCGATGCCCGACAGGCCCGGCAGCATCCAGTCGAGGATCAGGAGGTCGGGCAGCTGCTCCGACAGCCGCAGCTCCGCCTCGTCGCCGCGCGCGCAGCTCTCCACCGTGTAGCCCTCGGCTTCGAGATTGTAGCGCAGGAGCAGGACGAGCGGCTCCTCGTCCTCCACGATCATTACCGTGGGCACGATAGAATCTCCTGGCGCGGCGGGATTGGCGTACACCGTGACGGCGCGCCCCCGATTAGTTCAAGGACATTTTGCACGCGCGCTTAGTCCGCCTGCGGATCGTTGATGAAGTTCGTCGAAAGGTACGCGGTGTTGTCGGACTTGGCGCGCGCCTCGACGGGCTGCTCGCCGGTAACGACATAGTGGATGCTCTCGGCGATGTTGGTGGCATGGTCGCCGATACGCTCGATGTTCTTGGCGCAGAACAACAGGTGCGTGCAGTAGGTGATGTTGCGCGGATTTTCCATCATGTAGGTGAGGAGCTCGCGGAAGATCGAGGTGTAGATGGCGTCCACCTCGTCGTCGCGGCTGCGGACGTCGAGGGCGGCGGACAGGTCCTGGCTGGTGAAGGCGTCCAGCACCGCCTTGAGCTGTTCCAGCGCGATGTCGGACATGTGCTCCACGCCGCGCGCGACGCGCTGCGGCAGGTTGCTGCCCTCGATGGCGAGCGCGCGCTTGGCGTTGTTCTTGGCGAGGTCGCCGACGCGCTCCAGGTCGGACGAGATGCGCAGCCCCGCCACCAGCTCGCGCAGCGGCTTGCCGGTGGGCCGGTGCGTCGCGATCATCGACACCACGTGATTCTCGATGCGGCGCTGCATGGCGTCGACGCGCTGGTCGTCCGCGATCACCGCGCGGGCGCGCGGCGGATTGATCCGCGTCAGCGCCGTGACGCTCTCCATCACCAGCCGCTCGGCCAGCCCGCCCATCTCGGCGATCTCGCCCGCCAGCAGACGCAACTCGAGCTGGCTGTCGCTTACAGAACCCGTCACCCCGTATCCTCGCTCCAGTGGGGCGATGTTGTCTTCGTAGCTCCCCACGAAATCAGCCGAACACACCGGAGATGTATTGGCGGGTCCGTTCTTCGCGCGGATCATTGAAGATGGTCTCGGTCGGCCCCTCTTCAACCAGATAACCAAGGTGGAAATAGCACGTTTTCTGGCTGACGCGCTCGGCCTGCGCCATCGAGTGGGTGACGATGACGATGGTGTAGTTCTCGCGCAGCTCCTGGATCAGCGCCTCGACGGTGGCGGTGGCGATGGGATCGAGCGCCGAGCAGGGCTCGTCCATCAGGATCACTTCCGGCGACACGGCGATGGCGCGCGCGATGCACAGGCGCTGCTGCTGGCCGCCCGAGAGGCCCGTGCCGGGCTCGTCGAGCCGGTCCTTCACCTCTTTCCACAGGCCGGCGCGCTGCAGGCTCTGCTCGACGATCTCGCCGAGGTGCTTCTTGTCGCGCGCGACGCCGTGGATCCGGGGCCCGTAGGCGACATTCTCGAAGATCGACTTGGGGAACGGGTTGGGCTTCTGGAACACCATGCCGACGCGGGCGCGCAGGAGCACCACGTCGCGGCTCTTGTCGTTGAGATCCTCGCCTTCCATGTCGATCTCGCCGGAGACGACGCAGTTCTCGATGGTGTCGTTCATCCGGTTGATGCAGCGCAGGAAGGTGGACTTGCCGCAGCCCGACGGGCCGATGAAGGCCGTGACCGCCTTCTCCGGCAGCTTGATCGACACGTGGTGGAGGGCGCGCTTGGTCCCGTAATCGACGCACACGTCGCGGGCGTCGATCTTGGTGACCAGCGGCACCTCGAACGGCCGGCGGACCGTCTGGAACACCGCGTCGTGCTCGCGGACGCCCTCGCCGGCGGTCGCGGCCTGGCGCTCGATCTCGTCGACAGAATGGGCGATCGGCTGACCCTCGGCGGCGACGGTGTTGGTGCTGGTGGTCATGAGTTGTCCTTAAAATGCGTGTGGGCGGAGCGGGCGGTCGGCATCGGCTACCAGCGCCGCTCGAATCGGTGTCGCATGAAGATCGCGAAGGCGTTCATGGAGATCATCACCGCGAGAAGGATGAGGATCGCCGCCGCCGTCCGGGCCTCGAAGAAGTTGCGCATCTCGTTGCCCTGCCACAGGTAGATCTGCACCGGCAAGGCGGTGGATTGTTCGATCGGCGTGGTCGGCACGTTGGGCACGAAGGCGTTCATGCCGATGAGCAGGAGCGGCGCCGTCTCGCCCAGCGCCTGGGCCACGCCGATGATGGCGCCGGTCAGCATTCCGGGCACCGCCAGCGGCAGCGTGTGGTGGAACATCGCCTGGGTGGGCGAGGCGCCGACGCCCAGCGCCGCCTGGCGGATCGACGGCGGCACCGCCCGCAGCGAGGCTCGCGAGGCGATGATGACGGTGGGCAGCGTCATCAGCGACAGCACCAGGCCGCCGACCAGCGGCGCCGACAGCGGCAGTCCCAGGAGGTTGATGAAGATCGCCGCGCCGAGCAGGCCGAACACGATCGACGGCACCGCGGCGAGGTTGTTGATGTTGACCTCGATGATGTCCGTCAGGCGGTTCTTGGGGGCGAACTCCTCGAGGTAGACGGCGGCCATCACGCCCACCGGCACGGCGCAGAACATGACGATCAGCATCATCATGATGGAGCCGACCATGGCGCCGAGGAGGCCGGCCGTGGCGGGCGAGGAGCGCGAATCGACGTTGGTGAACAGCACCGACGAGAACGCCATCGTGATCACGCCGCGATCGTAGAGGTCGTCCGCCCACTCCTGCTGCAGCGCGGTGAGCTGCTGCTTGGACTGCGCCAGCGACCGGTCGATGTTGCCCTTGAGCCAGACGTCGATGTTGGCGGCCGCCACCAGGGACACCGCCTTGGTGGTGCCGATCAGCGAGGGATCCTCGGCGACCATGTCGCGCAGGCGCACCCGCTCGCCGCTGGCCACCATGCCGGCCGCGTCGCGCGCGTTGTCGGCGGCGGCCGGCACCACCTTGGCGATCGCGTCCTGGATCACGCGGTTCCAGTTCACGAACACCAGGCGGCGCTGCCAGGACAGGAGGCGCTCGTAGTAGTCGGCGTCGTTCTCGTCCGCGCCCTGCACCGGCTTTTCGGGAACGTTGACGATCGCCGGGTCGAAGGTGACGTCGAGGTGCAGCGTCGCCTGGGTGAAGGCGGGCACGCCCTTGTACAGGATCGACCCGAACAGCACCGCCACGAGGGAGATGCCGATCAGGATCGCGCCGAGCCCGATCCCCTTGAAGATCACCTCGTTGCGCTTGCGGCGGGCAAGGCCCCGCTCGACGATTTTGCGGCTCGAGGAGCCGGCAGCGTCGATGTCGCGTGCGTCGGTCGTGACGGCCATGAGATCCTACTCGTATTGCTCGCGGTAGCGCTTGACGATGTAGATGGCCACCACGTTGAGGCAGAGCGTGAGGACGAACAGCGTCAGGCCGAGAGCGAAGGCGACGAGCGATTGCGGGCTGGCGAAGTCCGAATCGCCGGTGAGCTGGTTGACGATGGTGACGGTGACCGTGGAGACGGCGTCGAACGGGTTGAGCGTGAGCACCGGGCTGTTGCCGGCCGCCAGCACCACGATCATGGTCTCGCCGACCGCCCGGCTGACCGCCAGCAGGAACGCGCCGACGATGCCCGGCAGCGCCGCCGGCAGAATCACCCGGCGGATGGTCTCCGACTTGGTGGCGCCGAGCCCGTAGGAGCCGTCGCGCATCGCCTGGGGCACCTGGGAGATGATGTCGTCCGACAGCGACGACACGAACGGGATGATCATGATCCCCATCACCGTGCCGGCCGTGAACGCGCTGGCGGCACGGATGTCGAGGCCGATCAGCTTGCCGATCTCGTAGAACACCGGGCCGACGGTGAAGATGGCGAAGATGCCGTAGACGATGGTGGGGATGCCGGCCAGCACCTCCAGCAGCGGCTTGGCGATGAAGCGGAACTTGGAGCCGGCGTATTCGGACAGGTAGATCGCCGACATCAGCCCGATCGGCACCGCGATCAGCATCGCGATGATGGTGATCATGATGGTGCCCCACAGGAGCGGCAGGAGGCCGAACTCGCCCTGCCCGCCCGAGCCGGTGCTGGAGAAGCGCGGGTTCCAGGTGGTGCCGAACAGGAAGTCGAAGACGTTGACGTAGGTGAAGAAGCGGATCGATTCGGACAGCACCGACAGGACGATGCCGAGCGTGGTGAGGATCGCGATGGCCGAGCACACGATGAGCATGATGCGCACCGCGATCTCGACGAAGTTGCGGGCCCTGAGGTCCGGCGTGATGCGCGCCCGCGCCATGGCCGCGCCGATGATGCCGGCGGCGGCGGCGAGCGCGATGGTCGCCAGCCCGGCCGTGTTGCTCACCCGCGAAAGCGCGTTGGCGGCGGCCTGCTGGTAGGCCGGGATCTCGCCCGATGCGCCGAAGCCGGAGGCGATGTTGCGGATCCGCCCCATGGCATCGGCGGTGAGCGCCGGGTCGGCGGCGACGGCGCGCGGCAGGTAGGACTGCATGATCGCCTCGGCGATCATCGGCTCGAAGACGAGGTAGAGAACGAAGACGATGGCCGCCGGAATAGCGCACCACAGCGCCACCAGGATGCCGTGGTAGCCGTAGCGCGAATGCATCTTCGCGCCCGTCGTGGATGCGACCTTGCGGCTGGTCGCGACGCCCCATCGGTAGGCGAAGCTCAAGCCCAGCAGGATCACCGCGACGACGATAAGCGTATTCATGGAAGCGTTCTCGATCTCGTCTGGCGGAGTGCCGGACGCGCGAAGGGCGAGCCGGACATCGAAGGGGAGGCCCGCCGAAGCGGACCTCCCTCAGGCAGCGGCGAAGGTGCTGCCGTTCGCGTTATCAGTCGGCCTTGACCGGCGTCTTGTTGATGATGCTGTCCATCTGGGCCTGGCGCTCGTCGTCGGAGAGCGGGATCAGGCCGGCCGATTCCAGGATCGAGCCGGGGCCGGAGATCTGCTCGGACACGAAGAACATGGCGTAATCCTCGATGCCGGGGATCTGACCCATGTGCTCGCCCTTGATGTAGAAGAAGAGCGGGCGGGACACCGGGTACTCGCCCGTGGCGATGGTCTCCAGCGAAGGCGTCACGCCGCCGACGGTGGCCACCTGCAGGCGGTCGCGGTTCTGGTCGTAGAAGGACAGGCCGAACACGCCGATGGCATGCGGG
>JAUIJH010000242.1 GCA_030431335.1 Alphaproteobacteria bacterium | reverse complement strand
CGGCTCCTCGAGCGTCTTCAACAGGCCGTTGAAGGCGGCTGTGGACAGCATGTGCACTTCGTCGATGATGTAGACCTTGTAGAGCGCCGAGACGGGCTTGTAGCGCGCCGCGTCGGTGATCTCGCGAATATCGTTGATGCCGGTGTGGCTCGCCGCGTCCATCTCGATGACGTCGACGTGGCGCCCTTCCATGATGGCCTGGCAGTGGAGGCCGGGCTCGGTGAAGTCCACCGTCGGCCGGCGCGGCTCGCCGTCGCGCTCGTAGTTGAGGGCGCGGGCGAGGATGCGGGCGGTGGTGGTCTTGCCGACGCCGCGCACGCCCGTCAGCATCCACGCCTGGGGGATGCGGTCGTGCGCGAAGGCGTTCCGGAGGGTGCGCACCATCGGCGCCTGGCCGATCAGCTCACCGAAATGGTTCGGACGGTATTTGCGGGCGAGAACGCGGTAGGCGCCGCCGCTGCCCGGTTCGACGGCAGCACCGGCGGGCGTCACGGTCGGCGGTGCAAGGTCGTCGGCCAAACGGTTCTCCCCGCGTCCTCAAGCGGACGCGAATACTGGATAGGCGCTCCTCGGCAAGCCTTCAAGGCATAGAGCCGGCTGGGGCGGCCGGGAACCGGCCCGACGGTGCGCCGCTAGGGTTTTGCCCCGGTTTCCTTCCGGTTGAGATTGTCGGCGCGCCGGCGCCACCGGCCGCACACGTCGGTGGCCGAATCCGGGCCGCCCACGGTGCACTCGCACGGCAGCCCGTCCCGGTCGCGATCGAGGCCGCCGCAATAGATGGTGGTGCCGTAGCGCGCCTCGCAAAAGGCGACCACCTCCTGGTAGTTCGCGAAATCCCGGCAGTATCGCTTCCGCTCGGCGCCGTTGCCGGCGACCGGCGCCAGCAGCAGGGCCAGCGCCGACAATGCGGCGAACGATGCGGCGAATGAGCGGAAACCCTGTTTCACAGCAATATCGCGGCGAAAATCGCACTGCCGAAAAAATCGCAATGCCGAAAAAGGAGGCCGACGAATGACCCGGACCGGAATCGTTGGGGCTGCTTCGTTCCCGACCTGACCCGGTTGGCGAGCGGCCCGTCCACCGCCGACCTCCCAACTCCTATATCAATCGCTCCGGTGCCGATGGCAAGGCCGCGATGTCGATGATCGGCCCTTTCGCCGCACGGGCGTCGGCCGGGTCGTGGCTGACCATCACAACGGGCAGCCCGTCCTGGCGGGCGAGGTCGAAGACGATGTCGCGGGTGGCGGCGCGCAGCGTCTGGTCGAGGGCGGAGAAGGGCTCGTCCAGGAGCAGGGCGCGGGGCTCGCCGGCGAGGGTGCGGGCGAGGGCGACGCGGCTCTTCTGACCGCCCGACAGGGTTTCGGGGTCGCGGCGGGCGAGGTCGGCGAGGGCGACGCGCCGCAGCGCCGCGAGGGCGAGGTCGCGCCGGGCGCGGCGCGAGCGGCGGGCGCCGTCCGGCCCGCGGCGCGGCACCGCGAAGAGGACGTTGCCGAGGACGGAAAGGTGGGGAAAGAGGAGCGCATCCTGGAACATCAGCCCGAGGCCGCGCTCGCGCGTGGGCAGGGCCAGGAGGTCGCGCCCGCCGAGGGTGACGCGCCCGGAAACGGTGAAGGGCGGCGGCAGCAGTCCCGCGATGCCGAGGAGCAGCGAGGATTTGCCCGCGCCGGACGGCCCCATCACCGACAGCACCGTGCCCGGCGCGACGGTGCCGTCGAGCCGGGCGAGGGGGCGCCCGCCGAGGTGGACGCGGTAGGCGTCGAAGACGAGGCTCACGGGTGCACCCGGCGCAGGCGGCGCACCAGCGGCGGGCCGCCGCGGGCGAGCGAGAAGGCGAGCACCGGCAGCAGCAGCTGGAGCGTGGCGAAGAGGCCGATGAGGCGGCGATCGCCGGCGCTCGCCGCCGCGACCGCCTCGGTGGTGACGGTGACGACGCGCCCGCCGCCGATCATCTGGGTCGGCAGGTAGAGCCCGACGCTGACGGCCACCGCGAGGGCGGCCGCGATCGCGAGCGGGCGGGCGAGAAGCGGCAGGCGCACCGCGAGAAGGCACCGCAGCGGCCCGGCGCCGAGGCTGGCGGCCACCGCCTCGTAGCGCGGATCGAGCGCCTGCCAGGGGCCCGACAGGGCGATCAGCGCATAGGGCAGCGCGAAGAGGGTGTGCGCCAGGGTGACCGCGCCGAGGCCGGGGGTTATGCCGGCGGCGATGGCGAGCACGTCGAGGCCGAACAGGAAGGCGACCTGGGGCAGGATCAGCGGCGCATAGACGAGCCACCACACGCCCGCCCCCCGCCGCGCCGCCTCCAGGAGCACGACGGCGAGCGGCAGCGACAGCGCCATCGCGCCGAGGGCGAGGGCGAGGGTCTGGCCGAGCACGTGGGCGGCCATGGCGAGATGATCGCGCCAGGCGGCGGCACTGAAGGCACGCGGCAGCGTGTCGGGAAACGGCCAGTAGCCGGCGAAGGACTGCGTCACCAGCCCCGCGAAGCCGACGAGGAGGGCGAGGACGCCCAGGAGCGCCAGCACCAGGATCGCAGCCCGCAGCGGCCCGTCGCCGGCGCCGCGCCGCCCGCTGGTGCGAAGGCGCGCGAAGGCGGGCGCGGCGAGCGCCTCGAGGGCGAGCCACAGCCCGATGAGGGCGGCGACGAGGGCGATCATCGCCACCGCGCCGGCGCTGCCGAGAAGCCAGCCCTCGATGTCCGGCGAATGCAGCCAGGTGAGGATGCGCACGCTGAGGGTGGGCGGGCGCGTCGGCCCCAGGATCAGCGCCATGTCGACCACCGACACCGAGAAGGCGAGGACGGCGAGGATGGGCAGGCGCAACTGGCGGTAGACGAGCGGCCATACGCCGAGGAGAAAGCCCGCCATCGGCCCGTAGCCGAGAGTGCGGGCGAGCGCCGTGCGCTCCCCGGCGCGCACCTGGCCGAGCGCGGCGAGGGCCATCAGGAACAGGAACGGCGTCTCCTTGATGGTGAGGGCGGCCATCAGGGCGAGGCCGTTGGGGTCGTTGAGGAGCGCGAGGTCGGGCGGCGCGTGGAGCCCGCTCGGCCACGGCGACACGAGGCGCAGAAGAAAGCCCGACGGCGCGAACAGGAACACGAAGCCCAGCGCCGCCGCCGCGTGCGGCACCGACAGGATCGGCGCCAGCAGCCGCTCCGCCACGCGCAGCGCCGGCGTGCCGTGGGCCGCCGCCAGGATCAGCGCCGTGAGGGCCACCGACAGCGCCGTGGCCCCGAGCCCCGACACCGCGCTGACCCGGACCGAGCGCCAGAACCCCGGCTCGGCGAGGAGCGCGGCGAACACCGCGAGCCCCGGCTCGCGCGCCCCCAGCGCCGGCAGGTAGCCGAACGCCGGCAGGACGACGCCGACGACCCCCGCCCCCAGCGGCAGCAGCACGAGGAGGCCGATGCCGTGGGAGGCGAGGCGCCAGCGCCACCGCGCATCGAGACCGCCGCCGCTCATGCTGAATTGCGACATCCTAACCTTCGCTTGGCCGAACAGTGGACCTATAATGCGGTCCATGCAGCCGACGGCGTCCCAAGGTCTGTTTCATGCGGTGCTGTTCCCGCATCGCTCGCTGAGCCGCAAGGGCTTCTTCGTCATGATGGCGATCGTCGTCGCCGTGATGGGGATCGGAGCCCTGCGCGCCCTGGCGCTGGGCGCGTGGCCGATCGCCTTCTTCGCGGTGGCCGACGTGGCGCTGGTCTACGGCTGCTTCAAGCTGAGCTACCGCTCGGGACGCGCCTTCGAGGAGGTGACCGTCAACGAGGAGGAGGTGCTGGTGCGCAAGGTGAGCGCGGCCGGCCGCGTGACGGAGCACCGCTTCCATCCCGTGTGGGCGCGCCTCGCGGTGACGCGGCACGACGACGAGGGGGTGACGCGGCTCGACCTCGGCTCGCACGGCAAGTGGATCGTGCTCGGCGCCTTCCTGAGCCCGGACGAGCGCGCCTCCTTCGCCGACGCCTTCGCCGACGCGCTGGCGCAGGCGCGCCGCCAGCCGGCCTGACCCCCCGATCAGGGCCAGCGCACCGTGGGCGGCATCGAGGACAGGATCGAGGCGACGTTGCCGCCGGTCTTGAGCCCGAACAGGGTGCCCCGGTCGTAGAGGAGGTTGAACTCCACGTAGCGCCCGCGCCGGACGAGCTGCTCCTCCCGGTCGGCCTCGCTCCAGGGCTCGTGCATGGTGCGCCGCGCGATGTCGGCGTAGGTCGCCATGAAGGTGCGGCCGATCTCCTTGGTGAAGGCGAGGTCGGCGGAAAAATCGCCGCTGGCGTGATAGTCGTAGAAGACGCCGCCGACGCCGCGCATCTCGCCGCGGTGGGGGAGCGAGAAATAGTCGTCGCACCAGGCCTTGTCGGCCGCGTAGTCGCGCAAGGCCCCGTGGCGGGCGTAGGCGTCGCGGAACGCCGCGTGGAAGCGGACCGTGTCGGGATGGTCCTGCCCGCGGCGGCGGTCGAGCATGGGGGTAAGGTCGGCGCCGCCCCCGAACCACTGGCGCGTGGTGACGACGTAGCGCGTGTTCATGTGCACGGTGGGCACGTGCGGGCTCCAGGGGTGGGCGATCAGCGACAGCCCCGAGGCCCAGAAGCGCGGATCTTCCGCCGCGCCGGGGATCTGGCCGCGA
This sequence comes from Alphaproteobacteria bacterium, assembly GCA_030431335.1. Taxonomy (GTDB): domain Bacteria; phylum Pseudomonadota; class Alphaproteobacteria; order Rhizobiales; family Amorphaceae; genus Acuticoccus. The sequence continues at coordinate 1,654 of JAUIJH010000242.1, read as the reverse complement.
AACGCCTCCGAGAAGGTGCCGTGCACGGTGGAGACGTGGACGCCCGCCTTCTCGAACAGGCGCCCGTGGAGGAGACCCATGGTGCCGCCGCCGCCGGGCGCGCCGTCGTGGTTGGTGCGCTCCCACGGCTCGCGCACGAAGCGGCCGGCCGCCGCGGCGCCCGCCACCTGCGGCGCTTCGTCCTCCAGCGTCTCGAACAGCGCGTGGATCTCGCCCTGCAGCGTCTCGAACCAGGCGCGGGCCTCGCCCTTGCGGCGCTCCAGCGTGTGGGGGTCGGGCAGCGGGCCGCCCTTGGTCTCCCGCGTCATCGCAGGCCTTTCTCGGTGAGGGTGTCGGTGGTGGCCAGCGCCTGGAATAGCGCGATTGCCACCGCCACGGCCAGATTGAGCGAGCGCGCCCCCTCGGCGATGGGAATGCGCACCCGGTGGGGGCACGCGGCGTGCACGGAAGGGGGCACGCCGGCCGATTCGCGGCCGAACAGGAGCGTGTCGTCCGCCCGGAACGAAAAGGCGGGCAGTGTTGCGCTGGCGCTCGTGGTGAACAGGACGACGCGCCGCTGGGCGTGTAAAAACGCCTCAAAGCTTGCATGGCGCTGGATTTTTGCGCTTTGCGCATAATCGAGCCCGGCACGGCGCAATGCGCGGGCCGAAAGGTCGAACGCGGCGGGGTCGATGATGTGGACAGGGGTTGCGAAGCAGACCGCGGTGCGCAGGATCGCCGCCGTGTTCTGGGGGATTTCGGGTTGATAGAGGGCGATATTCATTGCGCGTGGAACGATATCACCAGAGGGTCGGCCGGCGCGATCCCCGCGCCCTCGGCCCGTGCGCAAAGCCTTGCGCGAGCGATTTGCGACAAGGTGTCTGACCATCACTGATCTGGACAGCGCGGACGATGCGGGGCATGTGGTTTCGCATCGGAATAAGTTTCAAATGGTCGTGGGAGAGGGTCTTGGCGACGACTGAGCACACGCATGGCGGTGAAGAACACACCAGGCGCGACTTTCTGTACATCGCGACCGGCGCTGTCGCTGCGGTCGGCGTGGGGGGTGTGGCCTGGCCATTCATCGATCAGATGAACCCGGACGCGTCCGCCACGGCACTGGCATCCATCGAGGTGGACGTCTCGAGCCTGGGCGAAGGTGATTCGATGACCGTGATGTGGCGCGGCAAGCCCATATTCATCCGTTATCGCACCCCCGCCGAGGTCGAAGCGGCCAAGGAGACGCCGATCAGCGATCTGCGCGACACGGACGCGCGCAACCCCAACATCGGCGGCGCCGCCGACGACAGCGCCACCGACGTGAACCGGGCCGCCATCGGCAACGAGCAGTGGCTGGTGATGATCGGTATCTGCACCCACCTCGGCTGCGTCCCGCTCGGCGAGCAGGGCGATTTCGGCGGGTGGTTCTGCCCCTGCCACGGCTCCCACTACGACACGGCCGGCCGCATCCGCAAAGGCCCCGCACCGGAGAACCTCGCTATCCCGCCCTATACGTTTGCGTCCGACACGCAGATCATCATCGGCTAACGACTGGAGGACATTATGGCCGGACACGGAACCTCGTCCTTCCAGCCCAAGAACAAGACCGTTCGCTGGATCGACTCTCGCCTGCCCATCTTCTCGATGATGAACGAGCAGGCCATCGCCTTCCCCA
>JAUIJH010000036.1 GCA_030431335.1 Alphaproteobacteria bacterium | reverse complement strand
TCGCTGGCGCACCCGTACCGGATGGTCGCCCACAACGGCGAAATCAACACGTTGCGCGGCAACGTCAACTGGATGGCCGCCCGCCAGGCGACCGCCTCCTCGCCGCTCTATGGCGAGGAGATCGGCAAGCTGTGGCCGATCTCCTACGAGGGCCAGTCCGACACCGCCTGCTTCGACAACGCGCTCGAATTCCTCGTCCAGGGCGGCTACTCGCTCGCCCACGCGATGGCGATGCTGGTGCCCGAGGCGTGGGCCGGCAACCCGTTGATGGGCGAGAAGCGCCGCGCCTTCTACGAGTACCATGCCGCGCTGATGGAGCCGTGGGACGGCCCCGCCGCCATCGCCTTCACCGACGGCCGCCAGATCGGCGCCACGCTCGACCGCAACGGCCTGCGCCCCGCGCGCTACTGCGTCACCCACGACGGGCTCGTCGTGATGGCGTCCGAGGCGGGGGTGCTGCCCATCGCCGAGGAGCGCATCGCGCGCAAGTGGCGCCTGCAGCCGGGCAAGATGCTGCTCATCGACCTGGAAGAGAAGCGCATCATCGCCGACGAGGAGGTGAAGAGCGCCCTGTCGCGCCAGAACCCCTATCGCGAGTGGCTCGACAAGACGCAGATCGTGCTGGAAGACCAGGAGCCGGTGCGCGCCCGCGCGCCGCGCACCAACGAGTCGCTGCTCGATCGCCAGCAGGCCTTCGGCTACACCGAGGAAGACCTCAAGCTCCTGATGTCGCCGATGGCGATCACCGGGCAGGAGGCGCTCGGCTCCATGGGCACGGACACCCCGCTGTCGGTGCTGTCGGACAAGCCGAAGCTCCTCTACACCTACTTCAAGCAGAACTTCGCGCAGGTGACGAACCCGCCGATCGACCCGATCCGCGAGGAGCTCGTCATGAGCCTCGTGTCGTTCATCGGTCCGCGTCCCAACCTCTTCGACATCGAGGGGCTGTCGGAGCGCCGGCGGCTCGAGGTGCGCCAGCCCATCCTCACCAACGAGGACCTGGAGAAGATCCGCGAGATCGGCGACATCGCCGACAACCAGTTCCACACCATCACGCTCGACATCACCTATGCCGCCGACCGCGGCGCGGAGGGGATGGCGGCGATGCTGGAGCGGCTGTGCGCGCGCGCCGAGAAGGCCGTGCGCGACGGCTACAACATCATCATCCTGTCGGACCGGCTGGTCTCGCGCAATCGCATCGCGATCCCGGCGCTGCTCGCCACCGCCGGCGTCCACCACGACCTGATCCGCAAGGGGCTGCGCACGTCCGTCGGCCTCGTCGTGGAATCGGGCGAGCCGCGCGAGGTGCACCACTTCGCCGTGCTCGCCGGCTACGGCGCGGAGGCGATCAACCCCTACCTCGCCTTCGAGACGCTGGTCGAGATCCACAACACCTTCCCCGAGGAGGTGGACGACAAGGAAGTGGTGGCCCGCTACATCAAGTCCATCGACAAGGGCATTCTCAAGGTGATGTCCAAGATGGGCATTTCCACCTACCAGTCCTATTGCGGCGCGCAGATCTTCGACGCGGTGGGCCTCGCCTCCGCGTTCGTGGACCGTTTCTTCTTCGGCACCGCCACCACCATCGAGGGCGTGGGGCTGGAGGAGGTCGCCGAGGAGACGGTGCGGCGCCACCAGATCGCCTTCTCCGACGACGTGATCCTGGCCGGCGGGCTCGACGTGGGCGGCGAATACGCCTTCCGCACCCGCGGCGAGCACCACTTCTGGCAGGCCGAGACGGTGGCGCACCTGCAGCACGCCGTGCGCATGAACGCGGCCGACAAGTACGCCGAATACGCGCGCCTGGTGAACGAGGAGGCGGGCCGCTATTCGGTGCGCGGCCTCTTCCGCATCAAGTCGGCGCAGGAGATGGGCCGCGCGCCTGTTCCCATCGAGGAGGTCGAGCCGGCGGCCGAGATCGTCAAGCGCTTCGCCACCGGGGCCATGTCCCTGGGCGCCATCTCCAAGGAGGCGCACGAGACCTTGGCGCTCGCCATGAACCGCATCGGCGGGCGCTCCAACACCGGCGAGGGCGGCGAGGATCCGGACCGCTTCCGCACGCTCCCCGGCGGCGCCTCCAAGCGCTCGGCGATCAAGCAGGTCGCCTCGGGCCGCTTCGGCGTCACGACGGAGTATCTCGTCAACGCCGACCAGATCCAGATCAAGATGGCCCAGGGCGCCAAGCCCGGCGAGGGCGGGCAGCTCCCCGGCCACAAGGTCGACGCCGTCATCGCCAAGATCCGCCACTCGACCCAGGGCGTCGGCCTGATCTCGCCGCCGCCGCACCACGACATCTATTCCATCGAGGACCTGGCGCAGCTCATCTTCGACCTGAAGAACGTCAACCCGGCCGCCGACATCTCCGTCAAGCTGGTGTCGGAGGTGGGCGTCGGCACGGTCGCGGCCGGCGTCGCCAAGGCGCGGGCGGACCACATCACCATCGCCGGGCACGACGGGGGGACGGGCGCCTCGCCGCTCACCTCCATCAAGCACGCCGGCTCGCCCTGGGAGATGGGCCTCGCCGAGACGCACCAGACGCTGGTCGCCAACGGCCTGCGCAGCCGCGTCGCCGTGCAGGTGGACGGCGGGCTCAGGACCGGCCGCGACGTCTTCGTCGGCGCGCTGCTGGGGGCCGACGAGTTCGGCTTCTCCACGGCGCCGCTGATCGCGTCCGGCTGCATCATGATGAGGAAATGCCACCTCAACACCTGCCCCGTCGGCGTCGCGACGCAGGATCCCGTCCTGCGCCGCCGCTTCAAGGGCCAGCCCGAGCACGTCATCAACTTCATGTTCTTCGTCGCCGACGAGGTGCGGGCGCTGTTGGCCGAGGCCGGCTTCCGCTCGCTCGGCGAGGCCATCGGCATGGTCGACGTGCTCGACCAGCGCCACCTCGTCGACCACTACAAGGCCAAGGGCCTCGATTTCGCCCGCGTCTTCGTCAAGCCCGACGCGCCGATGGACGAGCAGAAGAACACCACGCGCCAGATCCACCCGATCGACGCCGTGCTCGACCGCGAGCTGATCGCCCGCGCCCGCCCCGCCATCGAGGACGACGAGACCGTCACCATCGACATGAAGGTCAACTCCGTGGACCGCACGGTGGGGGCGATGCTGTCGGGCGAGATCGCCAAGCTGCACGGCATGGAGGGGCTCGAGGACGGGGCCATCACCGTCAACCTCACGGGCACGGCCGGCCAGTCCTTCGGCGCCTGGCTCGCCCACGGCGTCACGCTCAACCTCACGGGCGACGCCAACGACTATGTCGGCAAGGGCCTGTGCGGCGGCCGCATCGTGGTGCGCCCGCGGCCGGGCTCGCCCATCGTGGCGGCCGAATCCATCATCGTCGGCAACACGGTGCTCTACGGCGCCATCGCCGGCGAGTGCTTCTTCTCCGGCGTCGCCGGGGAGCGCTTCGCGGTGCGCAACTCCGGCGCCACCGCGGTGGTGGAAGGCGTCGGCGACCACGGCTGCGAGTACATGACCGGCGGCATCGTCGTCGTCATCGGCGAGACCGGGCGCAACTTCGCGGCCGGCATGTCCGGCGGCATCGCCTACGTCCTCGACGAGGCGGGCGACTTCAAGAGCCGCTGCAACCTCGCCATGGTCGAGCTGGAGCCGGTGCTGGAGGAAGACATGCTGCTGGAGCGCCTCCACCACCACGGCGGCGACCTCGAGACCAAGGGGCGTGTCGACCTCACCGAGGATCTCAACCACCACGATTCGGAGCGCGTGCAAGCCCTGCTGCGGGCCCACGTGGAGTGGACCGGATCGGTGCGCGGCCAGGAAATCCTCGACAATTGGGACGCCTACCGCCCCAAGTTCGTCAAGGTGATGCCGGTCGACTACCGCCGCGTGCTGGAGGAGATGGAAGCGCAACGCCTGGGATTGGCGGCGGAATAAGTTCCGCCGCAAGAGAAAGCCAATGCTCGAGTTCCTCCTTAAAAGCATCCTCATCGGGGCCGGTGCGACGGCGATCTTCGACCTCTGGGTCAAGCTCCTCGCCGCGCTGGGCCTGCCCGGCGGCAACTGGACCATGGGCGGGCGCTGGTTCGCCTACATCCCGCGCGGCAAGCTGGTGCACGACGGCATCGCCAACTCGCCGTCGCTGCCCAACGAGACGGCCATCGGCTGGACGATGCACTACGTCACCGGCATCGTCTTCGCCGCCGCGCTGATCCTCATCTGGGGCCTGGACTGGACGCGCGCGCCCACCATCGGCCCGGCGCTCGTCGTGGGCATGTCCACCATCTTGCTGGGGTGGTGCGTCATGAGCCCGTGCATGGGCGGCGGCATCGCGGGCCAGAAACGGCCCGACCGGTGGACCGTGCGCGCGGTGCAGCTGTCCAACCACTTCGTCTTCGGCCTCGGCCTGTGGGTGTGCGCGCTCGTCGTCGCGGCCGCCACCTGAGGCGCCCGGCACACCGCCAAAAACTAATCCCCGCTCGCCGCCCGGCCCATAAAATCCCCCGGTTGCTCGATCCGAGGGGAGGCGCGTGCCGGACCGGCCGCCGCGAGGATCGAGGGCTCGGTGGCCCGGCCAAGGCGCTTTAACGGAGGCGCGGCGGCCTGGTGGACCGGATCGGCGTTGCCGCCGGATGCGACTTTGCCGCCCCCTCGGGGTCACCGGCCCTGTCGATCCCGTCTGGTGGCAGCACACGGCAGCCGCCCGAGAGGGGGGCCGCCCGATCGTTCGATCCGCGAAAAGCCGAGGCGGGACGCGCAAGTGCGACCCACTACCAAAATACCCACGGGCCGCCTTGCGCGTTCCGCCGTTCCCCGACCCCGGCCCCGAAAGGGCGCGGGTGCGATGGCGCACGCCTTGCGCATGCGGCCCGCGCGCCCCATCAACAGCGCCGGCCGTCACCCGTCCCCGGCCGTCGCTCGTCCCCGGCCCGCACACCACCCCGGCCCGCACACCAAGAGGACCCCCGGTGAACTACCGCCACATCTACCATGCCGGAAATTTCGCCGACGTCCTCAAGCATGCCGTGCTGACGCGCCTGATCGTCTACCTGCAGCGCAAGGACAAGGCGTTCCGCGTGCTCGACACCCACGCCGGCATCGGCCTCTACGACCTCGAGGCCGACGAGGCGGCCCGCACCGGCGAGTGGCTCGGCGGCATCGCGCGGCTCGAGGCGGCGGAGCTGCCGGCGGACGCGGCCGCGCTCCTCGCGCCCTACCGCGCCGTGGTGCAGGGCCTCAACGAAGGCGGCCCGCTCTCCCGCTATCCCGGCTCGCCGGCGCTGGTGCGCGCGCTGCTGCGGCCGCAGGACCGGCTGTCGGCCATCGAGCTCCACCCCGCCGATGCGGCGACGCTGGCGGCCCACTTCGCCGGCGACCGCCAGGTGCGCGTCACCGCGCTCGACGGCTGGCTCGCCCTCAAGTCGCAGCTCCCGCCCAAGGAGCGGCGCGGCATCGTGCTGGTCGACCCGCCGTTCGAGGTGCCGGGCGAATATCCCCGCCTGGTCGAGGGGCTCGTTGAGGCGCACAGGCGCTTTGCCGGCGGCCTCTTCTGCCTCTGGTATCCCAAGAAGGCCGGCGCGCCCGTCGCCGCCTTCCACAAGGCGCTCGCGGCCAGCGGCATCGGCCGGATCCTGTGCGCCGAGCTCGACATCAAGGACGAGGCCGAGGGGGCGGGCCTCTCCGGCTGCGGCCTCATCCTCGTCAACCCGCCGTTCGTGCTGGAGGACGAGCTCGCCATCCTGCTGCCCGTCCTCGCCGAGGTGCTGGGCCAGGACCGGCACGCCGGCCATGCCCTCTTCTGGCTCTCGGCGGGCGCATGAGCGGGCGCGCGCAAATCGGCCAACATTCGCCTTTTCCACCCGGGCGGGCCGTTTTAAGTCTGGAGCCGTCACCGACGATGGGGAAATCCATGGGTCCGATCATCCGTCTTCTCGCGGCCGCAGGCGCCGCCTTCGCCCTCGTTGCACCGGCCCTCGTTGCACCGGCCTTCGTTGCACCCGCCCTGGCGCAGTCGATCGACGCGACGCCGCGCATCGGCATCATCTCCGCCTACGAGCCCGAATGGGAGGACCTCAAGGAGGCGGTGGCCGATCCGGACGAGCACACCCACAAGGCCGTCACCTTCGTCACCGGCACGCTGGAGGGGCGCGAGATCGTGCTGTTCCTGTCGGGCGTCAGCATGGTCAACGCGGCGATGACGGCGCAGATGGCGCTCGACCGCTTCAACATCGAGGCGCTGGTGTTCTCCGGCATCGCCGGCGGCGTCGACCCGGCGCTCGGCATCGGCGACATCGTGGTCGCCGACCGGTGGGGGCCGTACCTGCACATGGTCATCGCCCGCGAGGCGTCGGCCGGCAGCTATTCCGTGCCGCCCTTCTACGGCAAGCCTTTCCCCAACTACGGCATGATGTTCCCCGAGCCCGTCGACGTGCGCCCCAAGTCCGAGGGCGACCCGGAGGAGAAATTCTGGTTCGAGGCGGACGCGGCGATGCTGGAGACGGCGCGCAAGGCGGCCGCCACCGTCGCGCTGGAGCGCTGCGACGAGGACGGCACCTGCCTCGGCAAGGCGCCGCAGGTGGTGATCGGCGGCAACGGCGTGTCGGGCTCCGCCTTCGTCGACAACGCCGATTTCCGCCGCTACGTGTTCGACACCTTCAAGGCGCAGGTGCTCGACATGGAGAGCGCCGCCGTGGCGCAGGTCGCCTACGCCAACGACGTGCCCTTCATCGCCATCCGCTCCCTGTCCGACCTTGCCGGCGGCGGGGAGGGGGCCAACGAGCTGGGCACCTTCTTCAAGCTCGCGGCGGCGAACTCGGCGGCGATGGTGCGCGCGTTCCTCGCCGCCAGCGCATCCAGTGCGCGCTAGTCGGCCCGATTTATGCCTGATTGTCGCGGCGCACGAACCGGCGAGATTGCCATCACGGCCATTATCGGCCATGGAGCACGCTCCGCTTTGAAAAAGAACAGCAAGGAAGCGCGCCGATCAGCGTGCGCGGCTGAAGGGTTGAGCGATGGGTAAGGTTACGGGATTTCTGGAGATCGACCGGCAGGAGCTGAAGTACGAGCCGGCCGGCGATCGCATTCGCCACTACCGGGAATTCACCCTGCCGCTCACCGATCCGGAGGTGGAGCGGCAGGCCGCCCGCTGCATGGATTGCGGCATTCCCTTCTGCCAGTCCGACACGGGCTGCCCGGTGGATAACCAGATCCCCGACTGGAACGACCTCGTCTACCAGAAGGACTGGCAGCGCGCGGCCGAGAACCTGCACACCACCAACAACTTCCCCGAGTTCACCGGCCGCATCTGCCCCGCGCCGTGCGAGGAGGCGTGCGTCCTCAACATCGAGAACACGCCCGTCGCCATCAAGTCGATCGAGCAGGCGATCGCCGACAAGGCGTGGGCCAACGGCTGGATCCGGCCGCAACTGCCGCTGCGCCTCACGGGCAAGCGCGTCGCCGTGATCGGGGCGGGCTCGGCCGGCATGGCGGCGGCGCAGCAGCTCACCCGCGTCGGCCACGAGGTGCACGTCTACGAGCGCTACCTGCGCGCCGGCGGCCTCCTCGCCTACGGCATCCCCGATTTCAAGATGGAGAAGGGCGGGATCGAGCGGCGCGTGGCGCAGATGGAGGCCGAGGGCGTCATGTTCCACTTCGGCACCGATATCGACGGCCCGCGCATGCGGGAGCTGACCGAGGCGTACGACGCCGTACTCCTCACCACGGGCGCCGAGCGGCCGCGCGATCCGGGCCTGCCCGGCGTCGAGCTCGAGGGCGTCCACTACGCGATGCCCTTCCTCGTGCAGCAGAACCGCCGCGTGGCGCGCGAGAGCTTCACCGACGCGCCCATCGTGGCGGCCGGCAAGCACGTCGTGGTGATCGGCGGCGGCGATACCGCGTCCGACTGCATCGGCACCTCGATCCGCCAGGGGGCGCTGTCCGTCACCCAGCTCGACATCCGTCCCATGCCGCCGATCCGCGAGAACAAGGACGTCGTGTGGCCCTACTGGCCGACCAAGTTCCGCACCTCCTCGAGCCAGGCGGAGGGGGCGGACCGCGAGTTCGCCGCGGCGACGCTGGAGATCATCGGCAAGAAGGGCCGGGCGACGCACGTGCGCTGCGCCCGCGTCGATGCGGCGCGCCGGCCGCTGGAAGGCACCGAGTTCGATATCCGCGCCGGGCTGGTGCTGATCGCCATCGGCTTCTCCGGCCCGCGCCTCGACACCTACATGACCGGCTTCGATTTCGCGCAGGACCCGCGCACCAACATCGCCGCCAACACCCAGGACTATCGCACCAGCGTTCCGAAGGTGTATGCCGCAGGTGACGTGCGCCGCGGCCAGAGCCTGGTCGTCTGGGCGATCCGCGAGGGCCGGCAGGCCGCGCGCGCCATCGACCTCGACCTGATGGGCGAGACCACCTTGCCGCGCTAACCGGGCGCGGTACTCCTCGCGCCGGCTCCGGCGCTCCCGCGCGCCGCCGCCTTCGCCGGTGGCGCAAAAGAAGGCCGCGTCCGAATGCCAAAGCACCTGCCGGTGGCGCTCACCCTCCTGATCGGGACGGTGGGCGGGGGGGTGTTTTTCTGGCTCGGCTTTCCCGCCGCCTTCCTCACCGGCAGCGCGCTTGCCATCACGGCGGCCGTCGTCGCGGGGCTGCCGATGGCGCTGCCGGGCGTCCTGCGCGAGCCGAGCTTCGCCATCCTCGGGCTGATGATCGGCTCGGCGGTCCAGCCCGATACGCTGTCGGCGCTGGCCTCGATGCCGCTGGCGGTGGTCGGCCTCGTCAGCGCCGTGGCCCTCGCCACCTCCGCCAGCTACCTCGTGCTGCGCCGCGTCGCCCGCTGGGACCCGGTCACGGCCCTGTGCGGCTCCATCCCCGGCGCCCTGCAGACGACGCTGATCGTCGCCTTCGATGCCGGCGCGCGGATGGACCGCGTCGTGATCGCACAGGCGCTGCGCCTCCTCATCCTCGTCACCCTGGTGCCGCTGGTATTCGGCGGCGGCGACACCCCCGACGCCAGCGTCGTCGAGGTGCCCGATGCGGCGCTGTGGCGCGTCGCGGCCTCCATCGCCATCGCCATCGCCTCGGCCTATGTCGGCGGCCGCGTCGGGGTGCCCAGCGCGCCGATGGTCGCCCCGCTGATGGTCGCCGCGTTCCTGTCGGCGACCGACCTCTTCCACGTGGTGATCCCGGCCTGGCTCGCGGCCATCGCCTTCGTGCTGCTCGGCGCGTCGGTGGCGGTGCGCTTCACCACGGTGCAGGCCGGCGAGGTCTGGAGCATGCTGGGCCACGGCCTGCTGTCGTTCCTCGCCGCCGCCGGCAGCGCGATCGCGGTGGCGGGCACGGTGGCGGCGCTGCTCGGCCTGCCGCTGGGCGCGGTTTTCCTGGCCTATTCGCCCGGCGGGCTCGACGCGATGATCGCGTTGACGTTCCTGCTCAACTACGACGTCGCGTTCGTCGCCGTGCTGCAGGTGACGCGGCTGATCATCCTGTCGGTCGCTGCGCCGCTGCTGGTCGCCCGGGTCGCCCGCCGCAGCAAGGCCGCGGGCGAAAGCGAGGGCGCCGCGTGAGAGCCATGCCATTCCGCCGGCCTCTGCCCACCAGCCATGCACCCTTGTCCTGCCTGGCGCCGCCGATGCGCGCTAGGTGTCCAGTCCAGTCATTCTGTCGAGGATCCAAGCGATGAGCGATCAATCCGGGAAATTGCCCCTGCCGATGTGGGAATTTGTCACCTTGGTGGCATTTTTTATGGCGGTGACGGCGCTCTCGGTCGACATCATGCTGCCGGTGTTGCCCAATATCGTCGACGATTTCGGACTGCATGACCAGAACGACCAGCAGTTCATGGTAACGGTCTATCTGATATTCTTCGCGATCGGGCAGATCTTCTGCGGGCCGATCTCGGATCGCTTCGGGCGCAAGCCCGTGGTCGTCGCGGGACTGGTGATCTACATGGTCGGCACGCTCATTTCCATCGTGTCGGGCAGCTACATGATCCTGCTCCTGTCGCGGGCGGTGCAGGGGCTGGGCGCGTCGGCGCCGCGAATCATCGCCGTCGCGGTGGTGCGCGACCGCTTCGTCGGACGCGCCATGAGCCAGGTGATGAGCTTCGTCGTCACGGTCTTCATCATGCTGCCGCTGATCGCGCCGGCCCTGGGGGCGACCATCGGCGGGTTCGGCTCCTGGCGCTACGTCTTCGGCTTCCTGTTCCTGTTCGGGCTCGGCACGGCGGTCTGGGCCACCTTGCGCCTGCCGGAGACCAACCCGCACGGCGAGGGCGACAGCAAGCCCATCCCGCTCGCGACGGCGGTGAGGACCGTGCTCGCGAACCGCCTCACGGTCGGCTACATGCTGGCGCTCGGCTTCATCTTCGGCTGCCTGCTCGGCTACATCGCCTCCACGCAGCAGGTGTTCGCCGACATCTACGGCATCGTCGACTGGTTCCCGCTGGTGTTCGCCTCGGTGGCGGTGATGATGGTGGTCGCCTCGCTCACCAACGCCCGCATGGTGCGCACGGTGGGCATGCGGCCCATCTCCCACGGCGCGATGCTGGGGCAGGTCGTGGTGTCGGTGGCGGCGCTATTGATCTCGTTCGTGGTCGATCCGCTGCCGCTGCCGATCCTCATGATCTTCCTGGGGCTCTCGTTCTTCCTGATCGGCCTCATCCTGCCGAACTTCAACGCCATGGCGATGGAGCCGCTGGGGCGCGTCGCCGGCACGGGCTCGTCGGTCATCGGCTTCGTGATGACGGGGCTCGGCGCGGTGCTCGGCGGGGTGGCAGCAAACTACTACGACCAGACCCTCCACCCCCTCCTGTGGAGCTTCGTGATCTACTCGATCGTGGTCGTGATCATTGTGTATGCGGTGGAAAAGGGGCAAATCCTGCGGCCCCATGCGAATCCGGCCGAGTGATTTCTGATTTCAATCAAAAGGTGTAGTCGGCGCCAACTTTTGTGCTATCCTTCTAAGGCGACTAACCACGGAGGGGCCTATGTCTGTTGAGGCACGGAAGCAAGCGTTGGAGCGTCGGCATGCAGCGCTGGAGTCGCAGCTGCAAAACCTTACGAGCCGACCGCGCGAGAATTCGTTGGAAGCCGCGGCGCTGAAACGAGAAAAACTTCGCTTGAAAGACGAGATCGTCCGCATCGATTCCTAGCACCTGACACCGGCTTCCGCTGCGTTTGCAGCGGGTAGGCGGCTTATCGATTTTAGATTGCACGGCCCACCCTTCGGGCGGGAGGCGACGGATTTGTTCGCCCGATTGGGTCGCAACGAATCACTTGCCGCGACGACATGCCGTCGCGGCAAGGTTGAAGCCTTTGCGCGCTGTCCATCGCGGTGGCATCTTCGACGCATGCGCCCTTGAGAAGCGCACGCGACGGAGGGATGGAATGCCAGGCGAATACGCCGCGGTGATGGAAGAGTGGCGCCGCGATCCGGCCGCCTTCTGGCTCAAGGCCGCCGATGCAATCGATTGGATCAGGCCGCCCCGGCAGGCGTTCGACGGCAATGCCGGCGTGTACGGGCGCTGGTTCCCCGACGCCGTGTGCAACACGGCCGCCAACGCGGTCGACCGCCATCTGGCCGCGCGCGGCGACCAGGCGGCGCTGATCCACGATTCCCCGCTCACCGGCTCGGTGACCCGGTGGACCTACCGCGACCTCTACGACCGGGTGAACGCGTTCGCGGCCGTGTTCAAGGATATGGGCGTCGGCAAGGGCGACCGGGTCATCGTCTATATGCCGATGATCCCGGAAACGGTGGCGGTGATGCTCGCCTGCGCGCGCATCGGGGCGATCCATTCGGTGGTGTTCGGCGGATTTGCCGCACGCGAACTCGCCGCCCGGCTCGACGACGCGGCGCCCGCCCTGGTGGTCGCCGCATCCTGCGGCATCGAGCCGGCGGGCATCGTCGCCTACGAGCCGCTGATGTCGCGCGCCCGCGAATTGGCGAAGGTGTCGCCCCCGGTGGTCTACCTGCAGCGCGACGCGCACCGGGCCGACATTCCTGAAGGCGACCACGAGCTCGGCCCGCTCTACGAGGCGGCGCTGGCCGCGCGCCGCACCGTGCCGTGCGAGCCGATGCTGGCGACCGACCCGGTCTATATCCTCTACACCTCCGGCACGACGGGCCACCCCAAGGGCGTGGTGCGCGACACCGGCGGCCACATGGTGGCGCTCGCCTGGTCGATGGCCAACATCTACGGCGTGGCGCCGGGGGAGGCGTTCTGGGCCGCCTCGGACGTCGGCTGGGTCGTGGGGCACTCCTATATCGTCTACGCGCCGCTGCTGATCGGGGCGACCACCATCGTCTACGAGGGCAAGCCCATCGGCACGCCCGACGCGGGCGCGTTCTGGCGCGTGTGCGCGGACCACAAGGTGGCGGCACTCTTCACCGCGCCCACCGCGATCCGCGCCATCGCCAAGGAGGACCCCGGCGGCGAACTGCCGGCGCGCTACGATATCGGCGGGCTGCGCGCCCTGTTCCTGGCCGGCGAACGGGCCGACCCGTCGACCCTCGTGTGGGCGGAACGGGCGCTGAAGGTGCCGGTGATCGATCATTGGTGGCAGACCGAGACGGGCTGGGCCATCGTCGCCAACCCGATGGGCCTCGAGCTCCTGCCCGTCAAGCACGGCTCGCCCACCGCGCCGATGCCGGGCTACGAGGTTGCGATCCTGTCCGACGAAGGCGAGCCGGTGCCCCCCAACACGCTGGGCAACGTGGCCATCCGCCTGCCGCTGCCGCCCTCGTGCCTGCCCACCTTGTGGGGCGACGACGCCCGCTTCCGCGCCGCTTATCTCGACGCCTTTCCAGGCTATTACAGCACCTCCGACGCCGGCATGATCGACGAAGACGGCTACGTCTTCATCATGGCGCGCACGGACGACGTCATCAACGTGGCCGGCCACCGCCTGTCCACGGGCGTGATGGAGGACGTGCTCACCTCCCACGAGAAGGTGGTGGAGAGCGCCGTGATCGGGGCGAGCGACCCCATCAAGGGCCAGGTGCCGGTGGGGTTCGTGGTGCTGCGCTCGGGGGTGTCGGCGGAGGGGCTCGAGGCGGAGCTTGTGGCGAAAGTGCGGCAGGAGGTGGGTCCCGTCGCTGCCTTCAAGCATGTGGTCACCGTGCCGCGCTTGCCAAAGACACGCTCCGGCAAGACGCTGCGCGCGACGATCAAGAAGATCGCCGACGGAGAGAGCTACACCATGCCTGCCACGATCGAAGACCCGGGCGCGCTGGACGACATCCAGGCGGCGCTCGCCGCGCACGGCCACGCTTTGTGAAGGGGCTGAAGGACCGCGTCGCCATCGTCACCGGCGCCGCGCGCGGCATCGGACGGGCCGTGGCGCAGCGCCTGTTCGAGGAGGGCATGTGCGTCATGCTCGCCGACATCGACCCCAAGGGCGAGACGACGGCGCTGGCCATCGGACCGGAAGAGCGGGTGCTGTTCACCGAGTGCGACGTGTCGGAAAAGCTCGACGTGCGCAACGCGCTGGCCGCCACCATCGACGCGTTCGGCGACGTGAACGTGCTGGTCAACAACGCGGGCATCCTGGGCGGAAGCGGCTTTCTGGATCTCAGCGAGGCGGACCTCGACCGCGTGCTGGGGGTGAACCTCAAGGGCACGTTCCTGATGTCCCAGGCGGTCGCCAAGCACATGGTGGAGCGGGTGGAGGCGGGCGGCAAGCCGGGCGTCTCGCCGGGCGCCATCGTCAACATGAGCTCGGTGAACGCGGTGTTCGCGCTGCCCGACCAGGTGGCCTATTCGGTGTCCAAGGCGGCGATCTCGCAGCTCACGCGGGCGAGCGCGCTGGCGCTGGCCGAATACGGCATCCGCGTCAACGCGGTCGGCCCCGGCTCGATCCAGACCGACATGCTGGCCGGCGTCGCCAACGATCCGGCCGCCAAGCGCAAGCTCCTCAGCCGCACGCCGATGAAGCGCATCGGCAATCCGGCCGAGATCGCCGCGCTCGTCGCCTTCCTCGCCTCCGACGAGGCGAGCTACATCACCGGCCAGACCGTCTATGCCGACGGCGGGCGCCTGCCGCTCAACTACGTCGTGAAGACGGACTGAACGACGCACGCCAGTTGCAAGCCGACCCCGCCGCGCCTACCCATTTGGGGTACGCGAGCGGGGAGGCACGTCCATGGCGGCGATGGTGGGCTGGGCGCACACGCCCTTCGGCAAGCTGGCCGGCGAAACGGTGGAGACGCTGGTGGTCCGCGTCGCGCGTGAGGCGATGGCGGACGCCGGCATCGGGCCGGAGGAAGTGGACGAGATCGTGCTCGGCCACTTCAACGCCGGTTTCAGCGCGCAGGATTTTACCGCCGCCCTGGTGCTGCAGGCGGACGACCGGCTGCGCTTCAAGCCGGCGACGCGCGTGGAAAACGCCTGCGCCACCGGTTCCGGCGCGATCCACCAGGGGCTGAAATCCATCGCGGCGAAGACAGCGCGCTTCGTGCTGGTGGTGGGCGTGGAGCAGATGACCACGACGCCGGGGCCGCAGATCGGCGAAAACCTCTTGCGCGCCTCCTACCTGCCGGAGGACGGGGACATTCCGGCCGGGTTCGCGGGCGTGTTCGGGCGCATCGCGGAGCTTTATTTCCAGCGCTACGGCGACCAGTCGGACGCGCTCGCCCGCATCGCCGCCAAGAACCACCGCAACGGGGTGAAGAACCCCTACGCGCAGATGCGCAAGGATCTCGGCTACGAGTTCTGCCGCACCGAGAGCGAGAAGAACCCGTATGTCGCCGGCCCGCTGAAGCGCACCGATTGCTCGCTGGTGTCGGACGGGGCGGCGGCGGTGGTGCTGACCGATCTCGGCACGGCGCTCGGCCGGCCCAAGGCCGTCGCCTTCCGCGCCGCGGCCCACGTGCAGGATTTCCTGCCGATGTCGAAGCGCGACGTGGTGCGCTTCGAGGGGTGCGGCGAGGCGTGGCGGCGCGCGCTGGGGGAGGCGGGGCTGGCGCTCGCGGATCTCTCCTTTGTGGAGACGCACGATTGTTTTACCATCGCCGAGCTGATCGAGTACGAGGCGATGGGGCTGACCGGCGAGGGGGAGGGCGCGCGCGCCGTCCTCGACGGGTGGACGGAGCCGGACGGGCGCCTGCCGGTCAACGTATCGGGCGGGCTGAAGGCCAAGGGCCACCCCATCGGCGCCACCGGCGTCTCGATGCACGCCATCAGCGCGATGCAGCTGGCCGGCGAGGCGGGCGACATGCAGCTTGACGGACCCGAACTTGCGGGCATTTTCAACATGGGCGGCGCGGCGGTCGCCAACTACGTCTCGATCCTGCAGGCGCTTCGCTGAGCTTTCAGGACGGGTTCAGGAGACGCCGGCTAGTTGGTTCGCGGTCGGCTGCCGGCAGCGCGACGACCGAGACGACGGCGCCGAGTGGCGCGACCCGACGCGCCTGATGGCGCGAGATCCGATAGGCGCCTGGTGGCGCGAGACCTGTGGTGACGGACATGATGATGCGACCCCGTGCTTTGACGGCGTTGACGCGGTTCGGCCTCGGCCCGCGGCCGGGCGACTACGACGCGATCAAGGCCGACCCCGTCGAATATGTGCGCGCGCAATGCTTCCGCCCCGAATCGGCGCTGATCACGGCCGATCTCGGCTCGACCGCGCAGATCGGCGGCACCTATCGCGACATGGACGAGACCTTCAAGGTGACGCGCAAGGCCGAGGCGGCCAAGGGCGCCACCGACGCCGACCGCGCCGAGGCCGACCGCGCCCGCTCCACGCGGCGCGACTTCATCCAGGCGTCCTATCTCGGCGAGGTGGAGGCGCGCTTCGACCACGCCGTCGCCACCAACGATCCGTTCATCGAGCGGCTCGTCCTGTTCTGGTCGGACCATTTCACCATCGAGATCGCGTCCTCGCCCGTGGTGCGGGTGCTGGCCGGCAACTTCGAGCGCGAGGCGATCCGCCCCTACGTGCTGGGCTATTTCTCCGACATGCTGGCCGCCGCGACGACGCACCCGGCAATGCTGATCTACCTCGACAACTGGCGCTCGGTGGGGCCCAACAGCCGGATCGGACGGCGGCGGGGCACGGCGTCGGTCAACGAGAACCTGGCGCGCGAGCTGCTCGAATTGCACACGCTGGGCGTCAATGGCGGCTATACGCAGGAAGACGTGATCGCGCTGGCCGAGACGCTGACGGGCTGGACCGGCGGCGTCTCGCGCGGCGCCGGCAACTCGCTCTTCGACATGCGCCGCCACGAGACCGGCCCGCGCACCATCTTGGGCAAGACCTATCAGTCGCGCGGGCAGCTTCAGCTCCAGGAGGTGCTGCCCGACCTTGCGACGCACGCGTCCACCGCGCGCCATATCGCCACGAAAATGGCCAAGTATTTCGTGTCGGACAACGCCCCCGAGGCGCTGATCGAGGAGCTGACCGACACCTTCATGGTGACGGGC
The DNA here is from genome assembly GCA_030431335.1 of Alphaproteobacteria bacterium. Classification (GTDB taxonomy): domain Bacteria; phylum Pseudomonadota; class Alphaproteobacteria; order Rhizobiales; family Amorphaceae; genus Acuticoccus. The sequence continues at coordinate 20,593 of JAUIJH010000036.1, read as the reverse complement.
GGGGACTTGCGCGAAATGGCGCTGGTGCTGGTTGAGAGCGACCACGGGTGGGCGGGCGAGCCGTCCAAGACCGTGCCGCCCTACGACTTCATGGTCGGCGCCGTGCGCGCCACCAACGCCGAGATCGACGACCCGCGGCGCATCGTGAACGCCGCGCGCGCGCTGGCGCAGCTGGTGTGGGGCCCGCCCTCGCCGGCCGGCTGGCCGAGCGAGGACGACGCCTTCCTCGGCGGCGACGCGCTGTTGGAGCGCATCGATTTCGCGCGCGAGCTGGCGCGGCGCGACGCCAAGATCGGCCGCGCCCAGGACCTTGCCAAGGCGCTGATGGGCGACGCGCTCGACCCCTTCGTGGCCGAAGCCGTCGACCGGGCTGAGGATCAACAACAGGCTCTGGTGCTTTTGCTCATGAGCCCCGTGTTTCACCGGAGATAATGTGATGCTTGACCACCTTTCGCGTCGCAATTTCCTTGCCGGGTCGGCCGCGTTCAGCGCCTGGGCATCGATTCCGAAGATCGCGTTCGCCCAAAGCGGCCGCGACCCGCGCTTCCTCGTCGTCATCCTGCGCGGGGCGCTCGACGGGCTCGCCGCCGTGGCCCCGACGGGCGACCGCCACTACGAGGAGGTGCGTGACAATTTCGCGATGCCGCACGACGGCGAGCACGCGGGCTTCGCGCTCAACGACTTCTTCACGCTCAACCGGCGCCTGCCGACCCTGGCGGACCTCTACGCCAACGGCGAAGCCCTGTTCGTGCACGCCATTCACACGCCCTATCGCAGCCGCTCGCACTTCGAGGGGCAGGACATCCTGGAGAACGGCACCACCTCCGACGCGCACCATGCCGACGGCTGGCTGGGGCGGGCGATGGCGCAGATGCCGGTCGATTCGATGATCGCGCGTGCGGGCGGCTTCGCGGCCGCCTCGGCCCCGCCGCTGGTGATGCGCGGCGCGCCCAACATCGTGACGTGGCTGCCCGCGGGCATGCCCGCCGCGTCCGACGACACCCGCGCGCGGCTGTTCTCGCTCTACGAGCACACCGACCCGGTGCTGGCGCAGGCGATGGCCTCCGGCCTGCGCCTGGAGGATGTCGCCGGCAGCGAGATGGAGATCAACGAGCAGGTCAACTCCACCGCGATGGACATGATGGGCCAGGCCGGCGGGCGTGGACGCCAGGTGGTGGCCGCCGCGACGGCCGCGGGCCGCTCGCTGGCCGCCGACGACGGCGCGCGCATCGGCTTCCTCGACCTGTCCGGCTTCGACACCCACCGCGGCCAGCAGCTGGTGGACGGCCGGCTCGGCCGCACCTTGAGCGATCTCGACCTGGTGATCCGCACGCTGAAGCACTCCATGGGCGACACGTGGCGCGACACGGTGGTCTCGGTGGTGACCGAGTTCGGCCGCACGGTGCGCATGAACGGCTCGCAGGGCACCGACCACGGCACCGCCACGGTGGCGATGCTGCTGGGTGGCGCCGTCGCCGGCGGCCGCGTCGTCGCCGACTGGCCGGGCCTCGCGCCCAGCGATCTCTACGAAGGCCGCGACCTGAGGCCGACGATGGACCTCAGGGGGCTGCTGAAGGGGGCGCTGCGCGACCATCTCGGCCTCGACAACCGGCAGCTCGGCGAGGTGGTCTTCCCCGACACGATGGACGTCGCCCCGATGGAGGGGTTGATCGCCTCCGTGCAGCCGCGCGCACAGCTGCGCTAGCGCGTACTGCGCGCCTCGCCAATGAGCGCATGCGCGCTTCGCCCATGAGCGGCTGCGGGCCTCGACCATGAGCGCCGAAAGCCGCCTCGCGCGCGTCTTCGGCCTCGACGACAGGGGCTGGACGCGCCACGCCAACCCCTGGAGCGGGTGGACCCGGGTCACCTGCCTGCCGCTCCTGGCGCTCGCGATCTGGAGCAGGGAGTGGCTCGGCTGGTGGTCGCTCGCGCCGATCGCGCTCGCGCTCGCGTGGATCTTTGTGAACCCGCGCGCCTTCGGCCCCGCGCGGGACGACCGCGCGTGGATGACGCGGGGCGTTTTCGGCGAGCGGCTGTGGTCGAACCGCGGGAAGGTTCCCGTCCCCGAGCGGCACCGCGTGGTGCCGAATGTGCTCAACGTGGTGTCCCTGGTCGGGGTTGTGGTCCTCGTCTGGGGCCTCGTCGCGCTCGATGTCTGGCCGACGCTCCTCGGCATGACGATAACCGTCGGCGCCAAGCTCTGGTTCATGGACCGCATGGTCACGATCTACCATGACATGGCCGCCGCGACCCCGGCGCTGCGCTACCGCGGGCCGCCGGTGGGACCGGGCAAGCGGATGGGACCGGGCAAGCGGGTGGGGCCAGGCAAGAAGCGCGCAAGACATTGAAGCCTGCCTGAGCGCGCGAGCGGGGGCGAGGCCCTACTTCGGCATGACGATGTTTTCGGTGCCGGGCGGCGCCTCGTCGATGACGAGGAGCTTTACCGGCGTGTCGCCGAGCGTGCGCCCGAAATGCCATTGCCCCACCGCTTCGGCAATGAAATCGCCTTCGGTGAAGGTGTGCGTCGTGCCGGTGTCCTCGTTCACCACCTCCAGCGTGCCGGCGAGCACGTAGGCGTAGCGCGGATAATCGTGACGGTGCACGGCGAGCGAGGCGCCGGGCGGGATGTCGTAGTGCGACACCGTCATCTGGAGTGGGCCGGAGGGGGCCGTGATCGGCTGTCCGGCGATGGTCTCGGATACCTTTGCGACCGGCGTCACCGTCGCGGCCGGAGCGGCGAGGGCATGGGCTGCGAACCCGGCCAGCAGCGCGGCCGCGCCCAACCCCAGCAAAGATACTCTCATTCCCATCCCCGATCCTTGCCGGGACGCCTTGCGCCGGCCTGTTGTGTGGCGCGCCGTCGCGCGTTCGGCTCGGATCGCCGACGTCCGATCGGACGCCGCGCCGGGCATGGCCCCGGTCAGCCGGCGCCGGCTGGGAGGCGGGGCTGGTTCCAGGCGCCGGACTGCCAGAGCGCCGAAAGGCCCTCCCGGTAGGTGGGATAGCGCAGCGTGACGCCCAGCTCCTCGTGGATGCGGCGGTTGGAGATGCGCTTCACCTCGCCGTAGAAGGAGCGCGCCATGGGGGAGAGCTCCGCCTCCTCGAACGGAATCTCCGGCGGCGGCTCCACGCCCATCAGACCGGCCGCGTAGGCGACCACGTCCTGCGGCGGGGCGGGCTCGTCGTCGCTCACATTGTAGTAGCGCGCGGCGGGACGGGCGACGGAGGCGGCCAGCGTCGCCGCGATGTCGTCGACATGGATGCGGTTGAACACCTGGCCCGGCTTGATGATGCGCTTGGAGCGCCCCTCGCTGAGCGAGACCAGCGTGTTGCGGCCCGGCCCATAGATGCCGGCGAGGCGGAAAATGCCCACCGGCACGTGGATCCGCCGGCCGAGCGCGAACCAGGCGTCCTCCGCGTCGAGGCGCCACAGGTTGCGGTCGCTCATGGCGACGCACAGCGAGCGCTCGTCCACCACCGCGCCCTGGTGGTCGCCATAGACGCCGACGGTGGAGAGGTAGCCGATCCAGGAAAGGTCGGGCGCGGCGGCGAGGTCGCGCTCGTAGTCGAACAGGAACGGATCGCCCTGCGCGCCGGGGGCGGCCGAGACCAGCACGTGGGTGGCGCTGCGCAGCGCCTCCGACAGCGAGGGGCTGTGCTCGCCGGTGACGAGGATGGAGCGGATGCCGCGCTCGAGCAGCGCGTCGGCGCGCGCGTGGGAGCGCGTGGTGCCGATGACGGTGCGCGGGCGGATGGTGCGCACGAAGGCGTGGGCGCTGTAGCCGAGGCCGAGGACCACCAGGCGCATGTCGGCGAGCTCGCTCATGCCGCCCACTCCGCCCGGACGGCCGGATCGCGCTCGCTGGCGAGGCGGCGCGCGGCGAGGGCGCGCCACGCCTCGGGCGCCAGCGTGCGGCGGGCGGCCCATGCGGCCGCGGCGCGCACCTGCGGCGCCTCGTCCTCGGCGCGGGCGAGGATGGTGGGCGCCAGGCGCTGGTCGCGGGCATTGCCGACGGCGACCATCACGTTGCGCACGAAGCGCTCGCGGCCCAGCCGGCGCACGGGCGTGCCGGAAAAGCGCTTGCGGAAGCCCGCCTCGTCCAGCGCGGCGAGTTCGGCGAGCGGAGCGGGGGCGTTGGCCTCGCGGGGAGCAATCTTCATATCGCGGGCGGTCTTTGCGAAACGGTTCCAGGGACAGACGGCAAGGCAATCGTCGCATCCGAAGATGCGGTTGCCCATGGCGGCGCGGAATTCGACCGGGATCATGCCCGGCGCTTCCACCGTGAGATAGGCAAGGCAGCGCCGCGCATCGAGCTTGTAGGGCGCGGGAAATGCATTGGTGGGGCAGATATCGAGGCAACGCCGGCAGCGCCCGCACCGGTCGGCGTGCGGCGCGTCGGGCGCGAGGCGCAGCGTGGTGAACAGCGCGCCGAGGAAGAGCCACGAGCCGAACCGGCGCGACACCAGGTTGGTGTGCTTGCCCTGCCAGCCGATGCCGGCGGCCTGGGCGAGCGGCTTTTCCATCACCGGCGCGGTGTCGACGAACACCTTCACGTCGCCGCCGTAGCGCGCGACGAGCTGGCCGGCGAGCGTCTTCATGCGGCCCTTCATCACGTCGTGATAGTCGCGCCCCTGCGCGTAGACGGAGATGAGGCCCCGGTCGGTGGCCGCCAGATCCGCCAGCGGATCGTGGTCCGGCCCATAGTTGAGGGCGAGGAGGACGACGGCGTTGACCTCCGACCAGAGTGCCTTGGGATGGGCGCGCCGCTCGCGGGTGGTGTCGAGCCAGGCCATCTCGCCGTGCCGGCCCGCGGCGAGGGCCTCGCCGAGCCGCTCGCCCATGTCGGCGCCGATCGCGGCGGGGTCGCAAACGGCGATCTCGTCGAACCCGGCCTCGCGGGCTTGCGCCAGGAGGAAGCGCTTGGCGGCGTCCGTGTCAGAAATCGAGGTCGGCATAATGGGGCGACGGGGCGACGAGCCGCGCCTTGTCCGAGAGCAGGGGCCGGAAGGAGGGGCGCGATTTCAGCTTCTGGTACCAGGCCTTGACCGCGGGGTCGGCGCCCCAGGGCGCCTCGCCGAGATAGTCGACCACGGACAGCGCCGCGGCCGCCGCGAGGTCGGCGAAGGTGAAGCTGTCGCCGGCGATCCATTTGCGCCCGATGGCGAGCGAGCCGAGATAGTGGAAGTGGGCGACGACGTTCTGGCGCGCGATGCGCAGCGCCGCCGAATCGGGCGCCCCGCCGCCGCGCTTGGAGGGCATCTCGATCTTGAGGATGCGCTCGGTGACGAGGGGGCCGGCGACCTCCTCCTCGAACTTCTGGGTGAACCAGTAGACGAGCCGGCGCACCTCGGCGCGCTGGAACGGGTCGGAGGGCATCAGCCGGTGCGCCGGCCGCGCCTCGCCGTAGCGCTCGTCGACGTATTCCATCAGCACTTCCGCGCCGCACAGCGGGTCGCGCTCGCCGTCATAGGCCATCGGCAGCTTGAGCGCGGGATTGACGGCCACGAACTGCGGCCGCGCGTCCCAGAAGGGCTCCACCACCAGTTCCGCCTCGATGGCGTGCTCGGCGAGGACGAGCCGGGCGAAGCGACACGGCGCCAGGAACGGGTGTTGGTGGACGATCATCTCATTCGCCTGCGCCGTGCGGGCCGAGCCCCCACACCAAAGTGTTGCCGATATAACCCGATAGACGCCCCCACGTTACCTGAAGGCGGCGAAAGTTGCGGTTAACTTCGACAGGCCAAAGGCATCGTCTGGACCGCGCGCGGTATAGCGCTGTGCGCGGCCAGATTGCAAACGGGGCGCCGCGTGCGCAAGGGGACAGTGGATGGAGAACGAGACGATCGTACAGGCACTCGTGCTTGGCGTGGTGGAGGGCCTGACCGAATTCGTGCCCGTCTCCTCGACGGCGCACCTGCTGCTGCTCGGCGAATTCATGGGCTTCAAATCCACCGGCAAGACCTTCGAGGTGCTGATTCAGCTCGGCGCGATCTGCGCGATCCTGGCGGTCTATTTCGGCCGGCTGACGCGAATCGCCTTCGCGCTGCCCAGCGATCCGGCGGCGCGACGTTTTGTGACGGGCGTCCTCATCGCTTTCCTGCCGGCCGCGTTCGCGGGCGTGCTGCTGCACGATTTCATCAAGACGGTGCTGTTCGAGACGCCCACCCTGGTGTGCACCATGCTGATCCTGGGCGGCGTGGCGCTGCTCCTGATCGACCGGCGCACCGTGACGCCGCGCTATCACGACGCGATGACCTATCCCCTGTGGCTCGCGCTGGCCATCGGGGTGTGCCAGTGCCTGGCGCTGGTGCCGGGCGTGTCGCGCTCGGGGGCGACCATCGGCGGCGCGCTGCTTCTGGGCGCGGACAAGCGCTCGGCGGCGGAGTTCTCGTTCTTCCTGGCGATGCCGACGATGACCGGCGCCTTCGCCTACGACCTTTACGCCAACCGCAACGTGATCTCGGCCAACGACGTGATGCTGACGGCGATCGGCTTCGTGGCGGCGTTCATCGCCGGCGTGTTCGTGGTGCGCTTTCTGCTCGATTTCGTGTCGCGGCATGGCTTTGCGGCGTTCGCCTGGTGGCGGATCGCGGTGGGTGTGCTGGGGCTGGCGCTGCTGCACTTCGGGGGGCGCTGAGCCCTCGCGGCGGGGGCGGCGGCGCGCCGGTGCAGCATTGTCGCAGGCGCGGAACCGGAAAAAAGCGAGGAAATCCGGCCCCATAGTTGCTTTGTCCGGCGGCGGGGGAGGGCGCCGAACCCAAGCAATTTTAAGCAAATTCTTCACCCGAGGGTTCCATTGCGGTCCCGCAAGGGGGTAGTAGCGCCCCCGTCGGTGCCAGTTGCCGGCCGGGGGTTGCGGCGCTTTGCGCATGCGGCCCCTTCCCACAACAGGACAACTTGAATGCGTAACGCTAGGAAATTCCTCGCGGCGACTTTGCTCGCCCTGCCGCTTGCGGTCTCCCCCATCCTCGTCAGCCAGGCTTCCGCCGGAAAGATCAGCACGGCCGTCGCGTCGTACTACGGCAAGCGCTTCCACGGCCGCACCACCGCCAACGGCGAGCGGTTCAACATGCACGCGATGACGGCGGCGCATCGCTCGCTGCCCTTCGGCACCAAGCTGAAGGTGACCAACCCGCAGACGGGCCGCTCGGTCACCGTGCGCATCAACGATCGCGGTCCCTACCACGGCAACCGCACGCTCGACCTGTCGCGCGGGGCCGCCGCATCGATCGGCATGGTCGACGCGGGCGTCGCCAAGGTGAAGATCGAGATCCTCTGAGGGCGTTCGCCCGCGGTCCTGCCGAGGGTGGCGCGGGCCGCCTTCGGTCGGCGCGGGCGCGGCGGGCAGCGGCGCCCGCCTGGCCGCGTCAGGCGGCGCTGCCGGGCTCGGCGAACTGGCCGTGGCGGCGATAGATCCACAGATAGGTCGGCAGCACCGAGGCCATCGAGTGGGGCGTGATGCCCGCCGCTGCCAGCGTCCGCCCCTCGGCGATGGCCGCCTCGCTGACGAGATTGTCCGACTTCAGGAGTTCCACCTGGTCTTCCGTGATCGGCGGCTTGGGCAGGAACGACAGCACCTTGGCCTGCATGGCCGCGGTGCCGAACGACAGCGGCACGATGACCCGCTTTTGCCGGGTGTAGCTCAGCATGATCTCGAGGAGGGCGCGGAAGGTCACGATATCGGGCCCGCCGAGCTCGTAGACGCGCCCGCCCGCCACCTCGCCGTTGACGGCGGCGGCGGCGAAGGCGGCCACATCGCCCACATAGACCGGCTGGAAGCGCGTTTCGGCCCCCACCACGGGCAGGAACGGGGAAAACTTGGCCATGGTGGCGAAGCGGTTGAAGAGCTGGTCTTCCGGGCCGAACACGAGGGAGGGGCGCAGCACCACGGCGCTGTCCACCGCGCCGAGCGCGGCCGCCTCGCCCTTGGCCTTGGACTGGGCGTAGCGGGAGGGGCTCGCCTCGTGGGCGCCGATGGCGGACATGTGGACGAAGCGGGCAATGCCGGCCTGGCGCACCGCATCGGCGATGTTCTGGGCCCCTTCGGCCTGCACGGCATCGAAGGATTGCTTGCCGCGCTCGGCGAGGATGCCGACGAGGTTGACCACGGCATCGGCGTTGGCGACGGCCGCGCGCACGCTGTCGGCGCTGCGCACGTTGGCGAAGATGGGCTTGATCTGGCCGACATTGCCCATGGGCTGCAGGTAGCCCACCACGTCGGGCCGGCGCACGGCCACGCGCACGCGCCAGCCTTGCTTGGCGAGCTGGCGCACGAGGTATCGTCCGATAAAGCCGGATCCACCGAAGATCGTGACTAGCTTTCCGGCGACGTTGTCCATGGCCTCTTTCCCTCGCTATCTGCGAGGATGGTTAGGGCGTGTCGCGCTTCAGGGCAACGGTTCGAGCGTCCGATGCGGCGATTCTCACGGGCTTCGTGCAAGGAAGGCGTTGACTTCACGCATCGGGTCCATTAGCCAGCGGCTTCCGACCTGAGAGCCCAGGTGGCGGAACTGGTAGACGCGCACGGTTCAGGTCCGTGTGGGGCAACCCGTGGAGGTTCGAGTCCTCTCCTGGGCACCACCTGCGCCGTCCGAGACGGTGCCATCCTGCCTAAATGGCGGCGGAAACGCTGCGAAAAGCAAAGCTCCTGTCCGACAATGTCCGGCATGGGTTGTCGGTATCCAGCGCGTATGTTGGTAGATTTGTTGGTGTCCGCAGCGGCCCGCGCGCTGCGGGGCGATCCGATCCCAACAAACGGAACCGGCGATGCCGCTATCGGATTGGCAGATCAGGGAGTTGAAGCCGGCAGCGCGGCCGTCCAAACACAGCGACGGGGGCGGTCTTCGCTTGTTGGTATCGCCGATCCGTTCGAAGCTTTGGTGGATGGCGTACCGCTTTGGCGGAAAGCAGAAGCTCCTGGCGCTTGGCGCTTATCCGGCGGTCCTCAGGCAGGCGCCCGTGCCCGCCGGGACGAGGCGAAATCGCTCCCAGTCGCAAAGTCGACCCCTCCGTCATCGCCCGCGCCTTGCAGACCGCCAACGGCCTCGTAGACAATTTTACGCCGTGATCCCGATGCGGCAGCGCATTTCCATTAGGCTTTTTGGAGTGCCTGAATGATGTCGTACAAGCCAGATTGGGGTGGTCTCCCATTAAGGCCATCATAGGTCCGGCTGATTTTGGATGAAGGTCGGATCTTCTTGGAGGAGGCGATGTTGGAAGAGATATTGGGAACTCAGGGGCCGGATTTCCTGAAAGGCACTGAGGGCAGCGACAGGATCCTTGGGCGGGGCCGACACGACACCATCCTGGGTTATGGCGGTGACGACGAGCTATTTGGAAGCGGCGGCGCAGATCGGATCATCGGCCATGATGGGAATGATTCCATCTTCGGCGGAGGCGGAAATGACATTCTGAAAGGCTGGGCCGGTGACGATGAGATTTTCGGCTGGAACGGGAGTGATCGAATCAGTGGAGGCCTAGGCGATGACTTTATTGCTGCCGGGGCTGGAGATGACACTGCGCGGGGTGGAGTTGGTGAAGACATCGTCCGGGGTGGGGACGGAGATGACTCTCTGTTTGGCGGCAAGGGTGATGACCGGATCGTAGGTGGCAAAGGACTTGATACGATTTATGGCGGACTCGGAGATGACACCTTGGTCGCGCAAAAGGAGTATTTGCCGGATGACGCTTACGGCAGAGAGTATCTGATCGGGGGCTCCGGTGATGACCGTCTGATCGGCGGGAGGGGATTCGGCGTTTTGGACGGTGGAGCGGGCAGCGATTATCTTGAAGGAAGCGGGAAGAGTGATCGGTTTGTAGTCTCGCCTCACGATGGGATCGATGTCGAAACTATCGTAGGTTTTCGTGATATTATGGACAACTTCTCGGAAGCCAGAGATCGATATAGTTGGTGGGACTCTGATCTATATAAATATGATATGGAGAGAGAAGATTTTCTTGATTTAAGTGGTTATGGATTTTCAGATTTCTCTGAAATCGATATGTATTATGATAGGTTTGATGCATATCATGGAATACTTTATATTTATTTGCCTGGAGATGACGTGATCCAGCTTGTGGATACATATGAGTTGACTGAGTTCGATGTCATTCTATGATTGAAAGTCCCCGACGTTTCCTATTGTCGGGATAGATCTTGAAGGAAATTATCAAGGGATCGATCTCAAAGATTGGCGAGGGAGAGACCTTCAGACGTCTCCCCCGATTCAGGGGGGCGAGTGGGGCGCAATCCTTTGACCGACGCTGGCGGCGAGCGTGGCGCCATGGCGGGCCAAAGCTTCCGTGTTGCTGGTGTCGAGACCCACAGGGTGGGAAGCGCAGACGTTACCCGAACTTCCATTTGGCGGTGAGTTCGCTCTGCGTTCGAAAGCCCGCGGCGCCGGGGGCGCCCGAAGGAGCCCCAGCCGGCGTTGCGCCGGCTGGGGGCGCGGTGCGTCAGACGACGAACAGCTCCGTGCCGGTCAGCAGGCCGGCTTCCTCGAAGGCGAGGCCGGTGACGATCTCGGTGGCGTGGGCCCTCTCGGCGTCGAGCGAGCGGTCCTCCTGGGCGATGAACTGGGCGGTGGCGTTGACGCCGTCGTCGCTCAGGTCGGCGAGGCGGAGCGCCGCCGGGTCGATGCCGTAGGTGCTGGCCAGGACGGCGGAGATCAGCGGATCGGTGCCGACCTCGGCGTCGAGGGTGTGGGAGCTCGGCAAATGGTTCACCGTCTTGCCGGTGTCTATCGCCTCCACGCCGATCCCGCCCCAGTCGAACACGTCGTCCTCGCCGGCCACGTCCAGCGCGGCCCAGCCGACCACCTCGGCGGCGTGGCGCCCGCCGATGGTCTTGTCCTCCTGCTCCTGGATGGCGAACTGGAAACCCGTGGTCGTGACGTCGTCGGCCCGCACGATCTCCCAGTCCGCGCCGTTGTCGGTCTGCACCTGGAGGATGATGACGGGGGCCTCCTCGAACGCCTGCTCGAAGGTCACGCTGTGGAACTCGTTGGTCGCTCCGAGCTCGAAGTCGGCCGTGCCGACCTGGAGGAGGCTGCCGTCATCCAGCTCCCAGACACCTTCCTCCAGCGTGAGCAGCGTCACCGTCTCGGCGGCGTGGAGGCCGTCGCGGTAGTCGGGCTCCTCGAGGTAGAGCGTCGCCCCGGTCGAGGTGATGCTGGAGAACTCGGTGGTGACCTCCTGGGTGCCGTTGAGCGAGGTGGGGGTGGCGAAGACGACCGGGTTGAGGAAGCTCGCACCGCCCTCGAATGACACCGTCTGCGCTTCGTGCGTCAGGGCGTCGATGCGCTGGACCGCGCCGATGACGCCAGCCTGCGGCGCATCGGTCTCGTACTCGATGATGAGCTGCATGTCGTAGATGTTGGCGCTGTCCTGCCGGTCGCCCTTCAGGTAGATCGCCGTGTCGAAGGTGTCGGGCCGCAGCATCTGCCCGTTCGGGGTGATGGCCGAGTAGATCGGATCGGTGGGCATCGCGTCGCCCGCGCCGAGCGTGCCGTTCACCGCGCTCCAGCCGTCGTCGATCACGCCGTCGGCGTTTTCGTCGAGGCGGGCCGGGTCGACCAGCATCCAGCCCTGGCTGTTGGCAAGCGGCGATTCGCCGTCCCAGTCGAGCAGGTTGAGCGTGGTCGTCGTGTACTCGCCCGTCTCATACTTGATGTTGTCGCGCTGATAGGGCGGCGGCGTGTTCTCCGTCAGCGGCACCTCGAGCCCGGGCAGGTCCTGGCCGAACTTGTTCGGCGTCAGCCGCCAGCGCGGGCCGGACTCCAGCTGGTCCTCGGTGAAGCCCTCGTCGGCCGCCGCCTCGGGGTCGCGGAAGCTCCTGTAGACCTCCTTGTAGGGGTCGTCGGCGTAGACGTCGTAGGACCACTCGAAGGGTTCGCGGTCGACGGTGGTGAAGTACTCGTTGGTGAAGCCGTCGGCCAGGTCTTCCGAAACCGCGTCGAGCCCCGCCGCCTCCACCAGCGCCACCAGCGACATGTCCCGATAGACGGTGCCGACGAAGCCGCTCTCGTCCTCGTTGCGGTAGCCGACGAGGGTGCCGTCGGGGTCGTAGACGGCCGTGCCCCCGGCGGCCATGTCAACCTCGCCGTTCGCGTCGAGCTTCAGGTAGCTCGGCAGGGGGACGCCCTCGCCGTCGTAGCTGTCGCGCACCGAGACCCAGAGCGTGTTGGACGCGTCGTCGGGATCCTCGATCACGTAGTAGGACGGCAGGCGGCCGATGGCGGCCTCGTTCTCGTAGTCCTCCGGGCGCACCTGGTCGTTGGGGTTGTTGGTGATGTCGTGGGTGATGACGAGCTCGGCGCGCGTGACGACGAAGCCGCTCTCGCCGTCCTCGATCGAGTCGGCGATGCCGTTGTTGTTGTCGTCACGCGTCCACTCCTGCGGCAGGTCGAGCGGCACGTCGAGGCGCAGATCGTTCGGCCGCTTGACGGCGGTGCCCCAGCGGAAGAGGAGCTTGCCGTCGTCCTTCAGGGTCACCGAATAGTCGTCGCCGTAGGCGATGTCGTAGGTCACGGAACTCTCGTTGGGGTCGAGAACGTCGGTGATGTCGGCCGTGCCGTAGCCGTTCAACCAGGAGTCGACGATGTCGGCCTCGCCGTCCGCGTCGAGGTCGACGCCGCCGACCATGATGGTTTCGGCCGTGCCGTCGCCGTCCGGGTCGTACTGCGTCTCGACGCTGAGGGTGGTGTAGGTGTCGTTGACGCCGTCGTGGTCGAAGTCGAGGTCGGAGTAGGTCTGCGGGTTGGTCCCGACGACGTTGTTGGCGATGGCCGTCTCCAGCGCGGCGACGAGCTCGGCGACGTAGAGCTCGTGCTTGGCGCCGGGCTCGAACGCGCCGTCGACGCCGGTGGGGCGCAGGTCGAGGAGTTTCAAATCGTCGTCGAGCGGGGCAAGCGCGTCCGGATCGCCAGGGTATTCCTGGTCGGACAGGATGTGCGCCATGACGTTGTAGTGCTCGGTGGAGGCTTTGACGGTCGCCCCGCCGAGCCCCAGCGCCCACGTTCCCAGCGGCGCGCCGGACTTGAAGACGTCCGTCGGCGCGTCGCGCAGGGCGAGGCCGACGACATTCTCCTCGTCGTCGTAGATGTTGCCGGCGAACCCCTCGCCGTAGTCGCCATCGAGCGACTTGTCCTCCGCGCCGATGAAGTCGGTCACGAGGAAGCCGAATTCCGAATCGACGGGGTAGAGAACCGTGCCGTCCTTGTCGACATAGGGGGCCGTTTCGGACTCGCCCGTGGTGTCGATAAGGTCCGGATTCTCGGCATAAGTCTGCCCGTCATACGTCCCGAGAATGTCATCGATCGAAAACGTGTGGATCTGCGAGAGAAACACGGCAGGAACGAACGCTGCTTCCACAGAACCGGAGACGTTTGGAAGAGCTGAATTGGGGGTCGTCGGCATAAACTTCGGTCCTTCTACGGGGAACTTGCGAAATATATTTCCAAGTTCCCGTGACGATTGGAGTCGGGCCATCTCAACCGTCACTCTAGGAAGCTTTTGCTTGGCTGAAATTGACGTCTGTCAAATTTACGCGCGGACGTTGTGGCGAAGCCGCCTCCGGCCGGGCCGAAAACGTTTGCGTCGGGGCCGCTCGACCGGCGGGGTGGCGGCGAAAGCTACTTGAAATTGCAAAGGCTTTGCGCTTTGGCCGGATCGCTGGGCGGCGCGCGGTGAATGCAAAGGCGTTGCGGGACGAGGCGGCGCGCTTTCGTCGCAGGAGGGGAGGCCGTCGGCGCCGTCCGCTGCCGGCCCGGCCTCTCGGTCTTGTGCCGGCTTAAGTTGGGCCGGCGATAGATCATCCAATGTCGACCGGTGGGTGACGCCGGCAACCGTCCCATCAAACAGGCGTCACGACCAGTTCTTCCAGTCGTTCAGCTTTTTATTGACGTATTTTCGACGGTAGAGATAAAGTCTTGTTCGGGAAATAGCGCTTTGAATTGAGATCCATGAACGTTTCGCTCAATCGCCGCCTGCCGTTTAGTTGCTTATCGTTCGCCCTAAATCGCAGCGGATGTTCATATTTTGAGCGATTTATGCTACATATTTTCCTAGGAATTTTATTTTTATTTGGCGCTTCACTATCCGCGATGGCGCAGGATTTGGGGGAGGGGTCGCTCTCCAACGCTGCCCTGATCGACAAGATTTCCGAATCTGCGGATCTATTCAATGCGATATGGCTGGAGCGTGCCGAATCTCTGGGCGAAGCCCGGGCCGCTCAAGCGGACCTCGACCGCTCGGCCGCGACGATCCAGCTGGCGGCGCTGCCGGACGCGCCGGATATGTCGGAGCCGCCGGCCGACCTTCCGGCGACGGAGCAATTGGCGGCCTTGTGGGCGAAGCGGTCGGAGGCCGCCGTCGCGCTCGCCGGCGCGCTGGAGGATCGCAGCGAGGCGCTCGTCGCCTACCGCGACCTCTCCCTTCGCATCGCCCATGAGACCGATACGGCGGCGGAGGCGATGGCGCGCCTTCGCCCGCTCGGCGCACAGGCCCGCACCCGGCTTTCCCAGGGCGAGGTCTCGTTGGCCGAGATCGTCGCCGTCGCGGACGCGGCCGAACAATCGGTGTCGGACGAGGCGCTGACGGCGGAACTCGGCAGGTGGCGGGCTCGCGCGCGCCGCGCCGTCCTCGAGCGGGACAGCGTCAGCGAGCGGATCGCCGCGCTCGCCGAGGCGACCGAGGGAGATGAAGCCGCGCGCCAAACCGTCAACCGCTGGCTTCAGGAAGCGTCCGTGCAGGCCAATCTCGCGGAGCGGCTGGCGAACGAGCCGCTGGGCGAACTCATCGCGGACATCCAGGCCCGTATCGGAGGCTTCGAGCAGACTTATGCCGCTCTACGAAGCGACTTGTTCGCGGCGCGCAGATTGTACCGCGCCCTGGAGCGCCAGCGCTCCGAGCTTGCCGACCTCGTCCCGCCGGAACCGGAAGGGCAGGTGGACGGGGACAGCCTCGGCGGGATCGCCGCGCTCGCCCGGGCCGAACGCAGTTTCGCCTATGCCCAGTCCAATGCGGCCTACCGCGAATCGCGCTTCGACCTCCTGCGGGCGCAGCGAACGAAGGAGGTCGAGGCGCTCGAGGTCACCAAGCGGATGGTTGCTCAGATCGAGCCGCTCACGGCGACGGCGCTGGAGCTCGACGTCATGGTGCGCCTCCTCGCCGAGCGCGCGCCGGCAAGCCTCGAACGCCTCGAATTGAGCACCGACAGCTTTGCCGGCCGCTTCGACTTCCTGCGCAACGCACGCGCCGAGACGGCGACTGGGCAGGCCGAGCTGACGGTGGCCATCGAGGCGATGCGGGAGGCGATGTCCGCCGCGCGAGCCGATCAGAGAGAGGCGCGATCCGCGCTCGCCCGCGCGGGCACGGAGCTGGAGCGCGAGCGCGCGTGGGCCGAGTTCGCCGGCGAATTGCGCGACCTGCCGAACGATGAGCTGATCGCCGCATTCGAGGAGGCCGACGCGGCGTTCAACGAACAGCGGTCGGGCCTTGCCGGTGTGCGTCGCACCTTGCGCGAGATCAAGGAGAGCCTCGCCGAAGCGGAGGCCGCCGCGCGCAATTCCCCCGATCCGACGATCGCGGCGGTTCGCGGCAATGTCGACCAATTCGCCGAATGGCTGGCCGAGCGGACCCTGCGGCTTCCCGAGGAGGAAGCCGCGGAGCCGGAGGCAACGGCCGACGCCGCCGCCGCCGATCCGAGCCGCGACGAGGTGGCCCCGGCTCCCGCGTCCCAGACGCCGCAGACGGTCACCCAGGTCGAGGCCTGGTTGGAGGCGGCGCGAAACCTGCGCGAAAAACTGATCGTGCGCCGCATCGGCTATTACGACGAGCGGGCCGAAAACAATGCCGCGCTGCGCACCTTCCTCAATGGTAGCCTGGAACGGCTGAAGGCGCCGGCGGCGACCGTCGAGGAGGCATTCGGCACCGCTCGGCGCGCGTGGGCCGCGGCCGACATCCTGACGCTGCGCGTGAGAGGCGAGACGCTGGAGGAGAAGGATCTCCCGGCCAATCTGGATCGCTGGTCGAACCGGGAGCGCCAGGCCGAGGTGAGCGATCTCGCCCGCGAAGTCGCGGACCTCAACGCGAGCATCGAGGCGCGGCTCGAGAGCCTGAAGGAGACGGTCTCGTTCCTGCCGGTGTCGCAGTCGCTCGCCGCGTGGCGTGGCGAGATCGACGTGTTCATCGAGCATCTGGGCGATTTGCTGCAAAACACGATCCAATATGAAGTCATCGCCGACATCGAATCCTTGCCGCCACTCGAGAAGCGCCGCTTCGAGGGCGAAGTCGAAACGCGGATGAGCAACGATTTCGGCGTCTACAGTGCGCTCGGCGATTTCTTTGCGTCGGACGAAACGGCGTCGATCGACGAATTGCTGCGGCGTTACTACGAGCGCCTGGTCGTTTCGGAGCGGCGGATCGACAATATCGAAGCGCAAAACGGGCTGGTCGGCGAACTCGTCACCGAGACCCAGGGCACGCGGCCCACGGTCGAAGCGCTTCTGGCGGCCGTCGACGCGGCCGCGGGCGAACTCGAGATCCGCGCCGACATCACGGCGCAGCTGACCCGTGCCGCGCTCGAACCGAGCGCGAGCGCGGAACTGCTCGCGGACCTCGTCGAGCGCTATCCGGAGCGCGCGATCACCGCCGAAGATATCGAGCCGCTGCCCGCGGGCCTGGAGGGGGACGACCTGGAGGCGGCACGGGTCGGCCGGATCGAGGCGCTTGCGGAGGTGTGGGCGGCCGCGGCCGGCTACCGCGCCTGGCACCGCGAACTGGAAGAGCAGCTTGGGCCGCTCGGCAGGATCGATGTCTCCGTCGGTGCCTTCGAGGCGCTGAGCGCCAACCTCCACGCGCGGCGAGACGACATCGCCCGCAACGTCGCCCGTCTCGCGGGGCTTTCGGATGCCGCGCTCGCCGGCCTGACCGCCGAGGCGCCCGAAGACCGACGCCAGCGATTGGGCGAGATCGGCGCCCTCCAAGCCGAGCGGCGCGACCGCATCACCGAAAATGCCACCGTGTCGCTGGCGTCGCTGGTGATCATCCCGCTCGCGGCGTTCATCGTCATCGTCGTGACGCGCCTGTTCGGCCGGATCGCGATCCGGCGCACCCGACGCAGCAAGGTTGTAAAGCCGGGCGCCGTGGAGCGGATCACGACACTCAACGGGATCGTCCAGTCCGCGTTGACGATCGTGATCCTGGCGCTTTCCGTCGTCTACATGCTGAAAGCGGTGAACGTCGACGTCACCCCGATCCTCGCCTCGCTCGGTATCTTCGGCCTGGCGGTGGCGTTCGGTGCGCAGGGGCTGATGAAGGACGTGTTCAGCGGCCTGTTCCTGCTGATGGAAAATCAAATCAACAAAGACGATTGGATCAAGGTCAACGGAATTGTCGGCTCCGTTGAAGGCGTCGGTCTGCGTATCACCAAGGTTCGCGAGTATGCGACCGGACTGCTACACTATATACCGAATGGGCAGGTGACGTCTGTGGCGAGTTACAACCGAGGCTATCTTCGGATGTTGCTGCACTTCGCATTCCCGTTCGACGAAGATCTCGACAGGGTTGCGATCATCATCGACGAGGTGATCGCATCGGTGAAGGCCGATCCCGAGTTGGCGCCCGAGGTGGAGCGGATCTACCGCATGGACGGCGTGACGGGGATCGACGAAAAGGCGACCGGCTGGGTCATCACCGTTCTCATCGATGTCAATTCGACCCCGACGTCGTCGGTTCCCGACGAGTTCCGCAGCCGGTTCTCCCAACGCCTGCGCGACGAGGGGATCTCCATGGCGATGCCGGTCACGCTGCAGCTGAACGACCGGGACATTCGGCGCATGAATTTGCTGCCCCGCCAGGGCTTCGACACGGAGGCGGCGCCCCGGAACTGGACCGTCGGATAGGCGGAAGAGGACGGCTGCCGCCGGGCGGTGGCCACGTGATCGGCGTCAGTTGAGGCCGAGGCGCATTTCGTCGAACCACTGCGGATCGTGCAGGCGAACGGGCGTGATCTCCCATCCCACCGCGCCCGTGGTGCCCATGAGGGAGCCCTCCACCGTGAGGGCCATGCGCGCGGGGCAGTTGCAGCGGATATCGAACAGCGAAAAACTGGCCGGCCCGGTTTGCCGGATATTGCGGCTGAGAGGCTGTCCGGTGTCGGCATCGACGCCGCGACCGTTGCGAATGAGCACCCGCCGGTTCTCGCTGCGCAAATACCAGATGCCGTCGATGGGCAGCGCCTTCGCGCCCTGAACGCGGACGACGGACGACCCCACCGCCGGCGCGTCGAGGGCATGCGAGGGGCGAACGGCACCGACCGCGAGAAGCGCCATGCCGGCTGCCAGGACCGCCCGCGCTGACCGCCGCCTCCCGCCGCAACCGCGCCACCTGAGCAGCTCTTTTCGGGTGGGGTGCGGCATTTTGCGGTGGAGCGACATCGAAACTTCCCGGCGATCAGCGCGATTTGGCGTGAAGTTCCAGGAATGTCAACGGTCTAGGCGCTCCCTGCGGTGCGCGGCGGCAGATATTCGGCGAGTCGCCCGGGGACTGGCGAAGTTAAGCCACCGCCAAACTGACATTTAACTCGAAGCGATAGCGATAAGGCGTACACACCATTTCTAGTAATATCACAGGGGGTGATTATATAAGTTGGAAGTAATATTAGATTGAAACTTATTGATAAACAATAGAAACTTGCAAGGAAATAATATTTCGGGCATCATGTTGCCATCATTTCGCTGCTGTATTTCAGCTTAAATATTGTGTGCGGTGATCCATGTGAAATGACGAGACTGGAGTTTAGTCTGATGGATCGTGAGAATATTCAGGCTGAGCTGAGGGAACTGTTCAGCGTAGAATACTACGTATCGGGATTCTCTGGCGCGAAGACGCCGGACGACCCTTTCTACCATTACATGAAATTGGGATGGCGCGAGGGGAGGGATCCTTGCCCGGAGTTCTCAACCGGGTACTATCTCGAAGCGAATCCCGATGTCTTGGCTTCAAACGAAAATCCGTTCCGCCATTGGGTCCGTGTCGGCCGATTCGAGGGCCGGTTGGGCCGGCCGCTCGAGTATACGGAAAAACCAAAGCATGCCGGCGGCGACAAAAATTTCAAAGAATCGAGTAAAAAATCAATTCCGACCGAGTTCATTGCCGAGTTCGATGTAGATTTTTATCTATCCTCCTTCGAGGTTGGAAGTCGACCGTCCGATCCGATAGACCATTATCTCAATGAAGGCTGGCGCGAGGGGCGTGATCCTTCGCCGATCTTCTCGGTGCGGCATTATCTTGCGATGCATGCCGACATTGCCCAAGCGGGCGTCGAGCCGTTTTCCCACTACGTAACGCAGGGCCGAAAAGAAAGGCGTGCGGTGGTTCGCCGCCAAGAGAGCGTCTCCCGCGCCTTTAAAATGCACGAATACGCTGTAAATCCGGGTCCAAGGTTTGAAGAATTCGATCCGTCTATCAACCGGGAGGGCGGCGCCCCGCGGGCGAGGGTTCTTGCATTCTACCTGCCACAATTTCATGCAACGCCTGAAAATGATAAATTTTGGGGCAAAGGATTTACCGAGTGGCGGAATATCAGCCGAGGGTTACCTCGATTCGATGGGCATTTGCAGCCAAAGTTGCCGCGTGACCTTGGTTATTACGATCTCTCCGATCGAGACGTTATAGAGCGACAGATCGGGTTGGCAAAAGCTGCCGGACTGAGCGGGTTTTGCATGTATTACTACTGGTTCAACAGAAAGCGCATGCTCGAGAAGCCGCTGGAGATTTTACTTTCCGACCCGAGCCTCGATTTCCCCTTCTGTCTTATCTGGGCCAACGAGAATTGGACCAGGACCTGGGACGGGCACGACAGCGAGATCCTTCTGGAGCAAAGCTACAACATCGAGGATGACAGCGCGCTTCTTGCCGATTGGGCGCGGTATTTCATCGATCCGCGCTACATTCGCGTCGCGGGGCGACCGTTGTTCATCATCTATCGCCCCGGCAAGATTCCGGACGCCCAGACGCGCATCGCCGGTTGGCGCGACAGGCTGCGGATCGAATACAATCTGGACCCGCTGATCCTGATGGCGCAGGGCTTCGGCGACGAGGATCCGCGCAAGTTCGGCCTCGACGGCGCGATCGAGTTTCCACCCCACAAGCTCGGCGCCGATCTTCCCGACATCAGCGGCGATCTCAACTTCCTCGATCCGACGTTTTCCGGCCACGTCCGCTCGTGGGACGACCTCGTCGACCGGTTGCTGGCCGTCGAGGACCTGCCGTACAGGCTGGTGCGGACCGCCATCCCGCAGTGGGACAACGAAGCGCGGCGGCCGGGGCGGGGGCTGGTTTTTCACGGCTCCACGCCCGCCAAGTTCGAGGACTGGATGGTGAAGTTGATCGCCTGGGCGCGGGCCAACCCGCTGATGGGCGATCCGATCGTTTGCGTGAATGCCTGGAACGAGTGGGCCGAAGGCGCGGTGCTCGAGCCCGACACGCACCACGGCGCGGCCTACCTCAACGCCCTTTCCAGGGCGATTGCCGGGCGCCAGGCGCGGGTGGGCGCGGCCAACAAGGTGCTCATCGTCGGCCACGATGCGG
>JAUIJH010000241.1 GCA_030431335.1 Alphaproteobacteria bacterium | reverse complement strand
CGCGGCCGCCTCGAGCAGTGCGCGCGCGCCGAGCGCCGGCAGCAGCGCGCCGCGGGCGTGCGCGTCGACACCCGCGAGCGCCTGCCGGAACGCCGCGTCGGCAGCGCACCCGTGCGCGATCATCGCTTGCAAGGCTGCCTCCAGCTCGTCCGGCGGGCGCTGCTCGCCGAGCGCCGCATCGAGGTCGGCGGTGCCGACGGACTGCCAGACGGCGCGCGGGATGTGGGTGCGGCCCATCGCAAGGCGGGAGGGTTCGGCGAACACGGTGTCGGCCGCCGCCAGCGCCACGCCGCCATGGCCGGCGGCCGTCGCGGCGGAGCGGGCGGCGAGCGCGCCATCCTCGGCGCCGCGGGCGGCGCACGCGATGGCGATGGCGGCGAGCTGCAGCGGGGCCGCGTGCGCTTCGCCGGCATAGCCGTCGAACTCGTCGAGCGTGGCGAAGGGGTCGGCGTAGAGGTCGTGGATGCGCGCCTCGCTCATCGCCGCCAGCGTGTCGGCGGGCCAACCGAAAACGGCCATGGCCTCGGCGACCGCCGCAACGAGCGGAACGCCGGCCGCGGCGCCCGATCCGTAGCCCTCGCCGCGGATGGCGTCGCGCCACCACTGGAGCCGCACTTCCGCGGCCAGCGGCTCGCGCGCGCGCTGCACCACGCGGTCCAGCTCGATCGCATAGGCCTTGAGGGCGAACAGCGCCGGGCGGGCAGCCTCGGGCGCGAACAGGATCGCGAGATAAGCCTCGCGGTCGGCCGCGCGGACCTCGGCCGAAAAGTCCATCACACCGCGAGCAGCCCTGCGGCGACGCGGCGGTCCTCCGCCACCATCACGTTGAAGGTGCGCACCGCGGCGCCGGTGGTCATGGTGTCGAAGCGCACCCCGGCCTCGCGCAAGGCCGCCGCCGCCTCCGCGCCGAGCGGGGCGGGCATCGTGCCCATGCCGATGAGTATGATTTCGACCTCGGCCGCCTCGGCCACCACGCGCGCCAGAGCCGCTGCGCTCACCTCGGCCGGAAACGCCGGCGCCCAGCCGTAGATGCCGGAGGGCACGCACAGGATCGAGCCCACGTGCGACATCTCGGCGAAGCGGAAGCCGCCCTTGCCGTAGGCATCAATGGGGGCCCGGCCCGGATAGTGCGCCTCGCGGATGACGAAGCCGGACACCGTCAGGCCGGCTGCGTCTCGGTCTCGCCGCCGCCGCTGCCGGCATCGTCCTTGTCGGAGGCGCTGACCCGGCCGGGGCGCAGCCCCAGCGTGATCAACAGCGGTGCCGCGATGAAGATCGACGAGAACGTACCGACCACGATGCCCCAGATCATCGCGAAGGTGAACGAACGGATCACCTCGCCGCCGAAGATGAACAGCGCGATCAGCGCCAGCAGCGTGGTGATCGAGGTCATCAAGGTGCGCGACAGCATCTGGTTGATGGACAGGTCGAGCAGGTGCGGCATGGTCATGCGCTTGTAGCGGCGCAAATTCTCGCGCACCCGGTCGTAGACCACCACGGTATCGTTCAGCGAATAGCCGACGATCGTCAGCACCGCCGCGATGGATGTGAGGTTGAATTCTATCTGCGTCGCCGAGAACAGCCCGATGGTCAGGATCACGTCGTGCAGCGTGGTGAGCACCGCGCCGACGGCGAAGTGCCATTCGAACCGCAGCCAGATATAGGCCATGATCGCGAGCAGCGAGACGATGACGGCGATGGCGCCGGCACGGGCAAGCTCGCCCGACACGCGCGGGCCGACCACCTCGACGCGGCGGAAATCGGCCATCTCGCCGAAGAGGTCGCGCAACAGGATGATGCCGCGCTGCTGCGCCGCTTCGCCGCCGGGCTGCTCCTCGATGCGGATCATCACGTCGGTCGGATCGCCGAACTCGACGATCTGCACGTCACCCAGGTTGAGGTCGCCGACATCGGAGCGGAGCTGGCCGATGTTGACCGGCTCCTCGAAGCGCAGCTCCACCATGGTGCCGCCGCGGAAGTCGATGCCGTAGTTCATGCCGACCACGAGGAACAGCACGATCGAGACGACACACAGGACGAGCGACGTGCCCACCGCCGCCACGCGGTAGCGCATGAAGGGGATCGACGTGTCGGATGGGAGGCTGAGCAGCTTCATGGTCAGACCGGAACCGCAGTCGGACGGCGGCGACGCACCCACAGCGCGACGAGAAGCCGTGTGAAAAGGAAGGCGGTGAAGACCGTCGTCAGGATGCCGATGGCGAGCGTGACCGCGAAGCCGCGGATCGGCCCGGAACCGAGCTGGAACAGAATGACGGCGGCGATCAGCGTGGTGACGTTGGCGTCGAGGATGGTGGCGAAGGCGCGGCTGAAGCCAGTGTCGATGGCGAGGATCGGCGTGCGGCCGGCCCTGCCCTCCTCCCGGATGCGCTCATAGATCAGCACGTTGGCGTCCACCGCCATGCCCATCGTCAGAACGATGCCGGCGATGCCGGGCAATGTCAGCGTCGCACCGAGCAGCGACAGGAGCCCCATCAGCAGCACGATGTTGGTGATCAGCGCGATGTTGGCGAACACGCCGAACAGCCCGTAGACCAGGATCATCGACAGCGCGACCAAGACGGCCGCGACGATCGCCGCCATTTCGCCGGCCGCGATGGAATCGGCGCCGAGGCCGGGCCCCACGGTGCGCTCTTCCACCAGGGTCAGCGCCGCCGGCAGCGCGCCGGCCCGCAACAGGATCGACAGGTCGTTGGCGCCCTGCACCGTGAACGAGCCCGAGATCTGGCCCGAGCCGCCGGTGATCGGCTCGCGGATAACGGGGGCGGAAATCACCTCGTCGTCGAGCACGATGGCGAAGGGGCGACCCACGTTGCGCGTCGTCACCTCGCCGAAGCGGCGGGCGCCGGAGGTGGTGAGGCGGAAGCTCACCACGGGCTCGTTCGTCTGCTGCTGGAAGCTCGGCTGCGCGTCGACGAGGTCCTCGCCGGTCAACAGCGGCGATTCTTCCACCACGTAGGGGCGCAGCGGCTCGAGGTCGTCGTCCTCGGAGGTCATCAGCACCATGGTGCCGGGCGGCGGGCGCGTGCTCAGCGCCTGTTCGCCGGACATGGAGGTGTCGACCAGATGGAAGGTGAGCTGCGCGGTGGTGCCGACGAGTCCCTTGAGCTGCTCGGGATCGCCGCCGGGCGCTTCGACCAGGATGCGGTCCTCGCCCTCTCGCTGGATCGAGGGCTCGGTGGTGCCCAACTCGTCGATACGCCGCCGCACCACCTCGATCGACTGATCGACGATGGAGCGCATCCGCTGGGCCAGCCCCTCCTCGGAGAACTGCAGGCGCAGCATGTCGTTGGAGCCTTCCGACAGCGCGAACTCGTCTGTCGCGCCACCGCCGAACAGCGACTGGTTGAGCGGATTGGTCAAGTCGGCGAGGCGTTCGCGCGCGTCCTGGAACTGGGCCGCGTCCCGGATGCGGACCTGGACGCCGCCGTCGACCACACCGAGCCCGGTGTAGCCGATGCGCGGCTCGGTCCGCAGCGCCTGCCGCACTTCGCCGGTCAGCGAGCGCAGGCGCTTTTCCATGTAGTCCTGCCGGTCGACCTCGTAGAGCAGATAGGCGCCGCCCTGCAGGTCGAGCCCCAGGACGATGCGTTGCTTGGGAAGCCAGCCCGGCAGAGCCTCCACCCAGCTACGCGGCATCAGGTTGGGCATGACCGCGAGCACGCCCACCACGATGGTGAGGACGATGAGGACGATCTGCCAGCGCGCGAAGTGCAGCATTGGACTGCCTAGCTGTCGTTTGCGGCCGGTTCGGGCTTGGCGCGCACTTCGGTGATCGTGGCGCGGACGACGCGCACGGGGGCGTTCTCGCCGAAGCGAACCTCGACCTCGGCGTCGTCGATCACCTTGGTGATCTTGCCGATCAGGCCGCCGGCGGTGACCACGGTGTCATTGCGCTTCAGCGCCGCGACCATGGCCTGGTGCGACTTCATCCGCTGCCGCTGGGGGCGGATGATCAGGAAGTACATGATGACGAAGATGAGGAGGAACGGCGCGAATTGCACGAGCATGCCTGCGCCGCCCGCTCCGCCGCCTGCCGCCTGCGCGTAGGCTTCAGTAACGAGCATGGTGAACCCTTGAACCTGTTTGGCGGTGCGCCGGTTGCGCACGAAAGCGCCGCTTAGAGGTCGGCACTTAACGCCTGACACTCGCGATTGCAACGCACGGCCCCGCTCCCTGTGGCCGGATCGAGCGTCGCCGCGCAACTGTTCAGGCCCGCCGCGTGCGTCACAAGAGCGCTATGAAGGGCTTGCACAGGGGCGCTATCGCTTGTGTTTAACGACCAGACCCCTCTAAGGGTCGCGCCCGTAGCGACGCGATGCCCCCTGGAACCCATGACCGACCAAGCCCTGATCGACCGCCTCGACCAATTGATCGCCGTTTTGGAGCGCTGGGCGCCGGCCCCGCGCGCCGAGCCGGACTTCGGCGCCGCCTCCGCGTTCCTGTGGCATGCCAACCCGCCGCGCTTCGCGCCGGTGCCCAAGGTGAGCCGCGTCGAAATCGCGCTGCTGAAGGGGATCGATGCGAACCGCGACCGGCTGCTGGAAAACACCGAGCGCTTCGCGGCGGGCCTGCCGGCCAACAACGCGCTGCTGTGGGGCGCGCGCGGAATGGGCAAGTCGTCGCTGGTGAAGGCGGTGCATGCGGCGATCCCCGCCCTCAAGCTGGTGGAGATCCACCGCGAGGACATCGGCTCGCTGCCGGACATGATGGGGTTCCTGCGCCCCTCCCCGCACCGCTTCGTGATCCTGTGCGACGATCTTTCGTTCGACGCGGGCGAGACGTCCTACAAATCGCTGAAGGCGGCGCTGGACGGCGGCGTCGAAGGGCGGCCTGACAACGTCATTTTCTACGCCACCTCCAACCGGCGCCACATCCTGTCGCGCGAAATGGTGGAAAACGAGCGCGGCACCGCCATCAACCCCGGCGACGCGGTTGAGGAGAAGGTCTCGCTGTCGGACCGGTTCGGGCTCTGGCTGGGCTTCCACCGCTGCTCGCAGGACGAATTTCTGTCGATGGTGGACGGCTACTGCGCCGCCTACGGCATCGCGATGGCGCCGGACGAGCTGCGGCGCCAGGCGCTCGAATGGGCGACGACGCGCGGCGCCCGTTCGGGCCGCGTGGCCTGGCAATTCATCCACGACCTCGCCGGCCGGCAGGGGGTGAAGATCGCCACCTGAGTGCCCCGCCGAGCGCGCCAGGCTGGCCGCTCGAACAGGTAACGCTTTGCCCGCAATAGGCAATTTGGTTCATGTAAACGTTGTGACCGCTTCCTTCGGCCTCTAAGCTCGCCAGGCATTCAGCCGTTTTGAGAGGAATGGGCATGACCGCCGACGCGATGGACGACCGCGACCCCAGATCCGATCCGGAGATCGAGGGAGCCGTCGATCGCCGTCATTTCCTCAAGGGTGGCGGGGCGGTTGCCGGCGGGCTGGCGGCCGCAAGCGTCGCCGGTGCGGCTGCCGGCGCGGAGGCAACGCCATCCGGCGCGGTGCCCGCCGCCGCGGAGCCGGGCGTCACCCGGCTGAAGACGGTCATCGCCCGTCCCGACCTGTGGTTCTATCCCGGCGAGGAGCTCGACCCAGACGAGATGCGCGTCACCCTGATGGGCACGGGCTGGGGCAACATCATCCGCCACGAGCAAAAAGGCGCCAGCATCTTCGTCGAGCTCGGCAACGGCGAGAGCTTCATCTTCGACATCGGGCCCGGCAGCGGCATCAACTACAACACGATGCAGGTGCCGTCCTCGCGCATGGCGAAAATCTTCCTGACGCACCTGCACACGGACCACACGTCCGATCTCGCCTGGGTCTACACCTTCGGCCCGGCCTCGGATCGCTATGTGCCGCTGGAAGTGTACGGCCCCTCCGGCCCCCGCCCCGAGCTCGGCACCAAGGCCAATATCGAGGGCATCAAGACGCTGACGCAGTGGCACCGCCCCACCTTCGAGGCGACGCTCAATGTCGGCCGTGCCTATGAGCTCGAAATCACCGAGCTCGACTACCGCCAGAACCCCGGCATCGCCTACGAGAAGGACGGCGTGAAGATCACCCACTTCCCCGCCCTTCACATCGCCGACGGGGCGATCTCCTACCGGGTGGACTGGAACGGCCTGTCGTTCGTGTGGTCCGGCGACACCCAGCCCAACCACTTCCTGGTCGACAACGCCCAGGGCGTCGACCTCCTCGTCCACGAGACCGCCCCTTCCGTGTCGCGCTACAGCCAGGCGACGGGGCAGCCCGAGGACATCGCCAAGGGCATTGTGGCGGCGTCCCACACGCCGGCGAAGGC
>JAUIJH010000240.1 GCA_030431335.1 Alphaproteobacteria bacterium | reverse complement strand
GCATCGCCCGTGGGACGCGTGGTGAAGAGCTCCATCCCCACGAAGGCGACGCCCAGAAGCGCCAGCCCGACCCAGACGCCCGTTCCGAGCAGCAGGAAGAGGACGAAGAGGAAGAGCGCGATGATCGAGACCTGTTCCACCGCGCTATTCCCCGTGACTCTGTTCGATGACGTTCGTCTTCACGCGCGACTTGCCGTCGGTGAAGAGGGCGAGGAGGTTGTCGGTCAGCGCCAGCGCGAAGATGAAGGCGCCGGCCAGCATCGCGGTCTGCGGGATCCACAGCGGCGTCGCGTCGGTACCCTGGCTGATGTCGTTGAACTTCCACGACCAGAACAGGAAGCGCGCCGCGTAGTAGACGAAGTACCACGCGAGCGCCGTGCCGATGCCAAAGCACCAGACCTCCACCCAGCGCCCCACCTTCGGCGGCACCGCGGCGAGAAGCAGCGAGACGCGGATGTGGGCGCCGCGGTTGAGCGCGTGGGCGAAGGCGAGGAAGGAGGCCGCCGCCATCGCGTAGCCCGCATAGTCGGACGCGCCGGGGAAGACCTCGCCCGTCCAGCGCGCCAGCATCTGCAGGACGATGAGGACGAGGATGGTGATGAGGCAGAGCGCCGCGAGGACGCCGCCGGTGAAATAGATGGCGTCGAGTACGGCGCGGATACGTCGTGTCATGGCGGCGGCGGGCGGCGCGGGCGCGGCCGGGACGAAGCCCGGCCGCCTCCACTCAGTTGCTGTTCTTGTAGGTTTCGACGATCTTCTGGCCCGTCTCGCCAGCGCCTTCCAGCCACTCCTCGGTCATGGTCTGGCCGATCTCGCGCAGCTCGGCGGCGAGCTGTTCGGAGGGCGGGCCGACCTCCATGCCGTTCTTGGCGAGCTCGTCGAGCGTGAACTGGGTGTAGTCCTTGGCGCGCTTCTCACCCTCGACGGCCGCCTTGTCGGCGCAGTCCTGGATGATCTTCTTGTTGTCGTCGGAGACGCCCTCCCACACGGCGGTGTTGACGAAGACGGTGTTGCGCGGGATCCAGGCGTCAACCTCGTAGAAGTGGGTGAGGCTCTCCCAGACCTTGCGGTCGTAGCCGGTCGCGCCGGAGGAGATCATCGATTCGGCGACGCCGGTGGCGAAGGCCTGGCTGATCTCGGCCGCCTCGATCTGCACCGGCAGCATGCCCGTCAGCTCCGCGAGGCGGGCGGTGGCGTTGTTGTAGGAGCGGAACTTCACGCCCTCCATGTCCGCCACGGACTCGACCGGCTTGTTGAAATAGAGCCCCTGCGGCGGCCACGGCACCGAATAGAGGTAGGTGAGGCCCTGGCTTGCGAGCAGTTCCTCGAGCGCGGGCTTGGCCGCCTCGAACAGTTTTGCGTGCTGGTCGAACGACGTGGCGAGGAAGGGGATCGAATCGAAGCCGAACAGCGCGTTCTCGTTCTGGTGCGCCGACAGGAGGCGCTCGCCGATGGGGGCCTGGCCGGTCTGCACGGCGCGCTTGATCTGGTCGCCCGGGAAGAGCGAGCCGGACGGGTGGGTGACGATCTCGATGTCGCCGCCGGTCGCCTCGGTCACGCAGCTGGCGAACGCAGCGCCCACCTCGGAATGGTAGTTGCTGGCCGCGTAGGCCATCGGCATGTCCCACTTTTCCGCATAGGCGGCGGCCGACCAGAGCGTGGCCAGTGCCGTCGTGGTGGCCAGAATGGTCTTCGTCATCCCTGAGCTCCTCATGTCACGAAGGCGCTGAGCAATTTGCGCGCCGGTTATTGAAAACGTGATGGTGCGAGTGGCGAAATGTCAACGTTAAGTCGTTGTCCGGCGATGAGCTGCGACAGGAGCCGGCCGGTCTTGGGGCCGGACGTGAGGCCGATGTGGTGGTGGCCGAAGCCGAGGAAGGCGCCGGCGAGGTTGGGCACCGGGCCGACGAGGGGCAGCGAGTCCGCGGTGGCGGGCCGGTGGCCCATCCACTCGCGCGTTTCGCCCCAGGTGAGGCCCGGCATCGCGGCACGGATGCTCTTTTCCAGAAGCGCGAACGGGGCACGCGAGGGCGCCGCCTCCAGCCCGCCGAACTCGATGATGCCGGCGAGGCGGATGCGCCCATCCATCGGCGTCGCGACGAACTTGCCCGAGGCCACCATGGTCGGCGCGCGCGGCATCACCGACGGCTCGAACAGCTCCATGTGGTAGCCGCGCTCCGACTCGAGCGGCACGTCGATGCCCAGCGTCTTGGCGAGAGGGCGCGACCACACCCCGGTCGCGACCACCACGCGGTCGGCCGCGATCGTCTCGCCATCGACGCGAACGCCGGTGGCGGCCCCGTTGTCGCGCACCACATCCTCGGCCGTGCCGCGCACGAAGCGCGCGCCCAGCGTCTCGGCATGGGCGGCCAGCGCCTTCACGTAGGCGCCGGGATCCTTGATGTGGCCGTGCTCGCCCACCCGCACGAGCGTGCCGATCGAGGTTCCGAGCGCGGGGTCGTAGGCCTGCACCTGGGCGCCTTCCAGGATCTCCCAGTCGAACCCGTGCGCCTTGCGGATCTGCCAGGCGAACGCGTCGCTTTCGAAATGGGCCCGGTCGCGATAGCCGAACGAATAGTCGGACGGCTCGATGAAGTGCTCCGCGCCGGTTCCGGCCGCGAGGGCCCTGTGCTCGGCAAGGCTGTCGGGCACCACCAGCGCCAGCCCGGCGGCGATGCGCTGCGCGTCGGCCGCGTTGGCGTGGGCGAGGTAGCGCCGCAGGAACGGCACGAGCCGCGGCAGGTATCCCCATTTGAGGTAGAGCGGCTCGTTGGGATCGAGCAGCATCCGGGGCGCCTTGGCGATCAGCCCGGGCCCCGTCACCGGCACGATGGAGCACGAGGCGAGCACGCCCGCATTGCCGTAGCTGGTGCCGTCGCCCGGCGCGCCGCGGTCGATCAGCACCACCTCGTTGCCCTCGCGCAAGAGCCAGAGCGCGGTGGAAACGCCGACGATGCCGGCGCCGATGATCGCGACCTTGCTCATGCGCAGGCCCCCCGGCGCACGGCGGGGGCGGGTTCGGAGTTGGAGCGGCAATGCGGCAAGGGGGGCACCTCGGTTGTGGGAAGGGCTGGGTCGAGCGGCGAGCGGCGCACGCTCATGCGATCCACTCGGAAACCGGCGCGGCCGCCTCGTGCAGGGGCTGCGATACGATGTCGACGAGGGTGGGACCGTCGTGCGCCAGAGCCTGTCGCAACACCGGCTCCACCTCGGCCGGATCCTCCACCCGGTAGGCCTTGAGGCCGAAGGCGGCCGCGACGGCGGCATGGTCGGTGCGGCCGAAATCGACGTTGTAGAAGCGCTGGTCGAAGCCCGCGTTCTGGCCCGCCTTGATCCAGCCGAACACGGCGTTGGAGAAGACGATGGAGGTGATCGGCATGTTGTGGCGCACCATGGTCTCGAACTCGCCGCAGGCGAAGTTGAACGAGCCGTCGCCCATCGCCGCCACCGTCTTGACGTGCGGGCGGCCGACGTGGGCCCCCATCGACGCGCCGAGCGCATAGCCGAGCGCCCCGTGGGCGCGGTTGGTGATGAACTGGCGTCCCGCGCGGCGCTGGCGGTAATGGGCCGAAAAATAAGGGCACGGCGTGCCTGGGTCGGCGACGAGGATGGCATCGTCGTCGAGGAGGCGCATCAATGCCGCGATCACCCGCTCGGGGCGGATGGGGCGTTCGGAGCTTTGCGCCAGCGCCTCGAAGGCGGCGAGCTTCTTCGACCACGCCGCCGCGACCACGCCGGCCCCGCCCTGCCCTTGCGGATCGCGCTTGGCCAGCGCCTTGGCCAGCGCCTCCAGCGCGAGGCGGGCATCGGCGGCGATGGCGACGGCGGTCGGATAATTGGCGCCGATCACCATCGGGTCGCTGTCGATGTGGACGATGGTGGTGCCGCGCGGCGGCGAGCGCCAGCGCTCCGTCGTCACCGAGCCGGCGCGGCAGCCGACGAACATCACCACGTCGGCCGCGTCGACGACGGCGCGCGTCGCCGGCGATCCGCCGTTGGAGCCGACCACGCCCAGCGCGTGCGGGTCGGTCTCCGCCAGCGCGCCCTGCCCCGACACGGTGGTCGCGACGGGGCAATCGATCAGCCGCGCCACCGCCGCCAGCGCCTCCGACGCACCGGCGATCACCGGCCCGCCGCCACACACGATGACGGCCGATTTGGCGTTGGCGAGCACGTCGGCCGCCGCCTCGATGGCCGCCGGATCGGGGCCGGCGCGCTCGGCCGGGAAGCGCGCATGGCGCGGGTCGGCATAGATCTCGGCGGGGTCGACCTCGCCTTTTTGCGTATCGAACGGAAACGCCAGGTGGACGGCGCCGGGGCGGCCCGTGGTCATCGCGCGGAAGGCGGCGCGCACGGCGGCGGGCAGGCGCGCCGAATTGTCGAGCGAGGCGTTCCACTTGGTCAGCGGCCGGAACAGGGCCACCTGGTCGAGCTCGGTGAGCGGGTAGCGTCCGCGCGAGGTGGTGGCGACATCGGTGGTGATGGCGAGGATCGGGATCGAGCTTTCGTTGGCCTCCACCACGCCCGGCAAAATGTAGGTCGCGCCGCCCCCGGACGGCCCCTCGCAGATGCCCGGCTTGCCCGTCACGCGCGCATAGCCGTCGGCCATATAGGCCGCGTGGCGCTCGTCGCGGGTGAGGATGTGGTTGATGGCGGGCTTGAGGCGCGCCAGCGCATCGTAGAGCGGCAGCGTGGTGTCGCCGCACAGGCCGAAGATGGTGGAAACCTCGTAGGCCTCCAGCATCCGCACCATCGCCTCGGCCCCGGTCATCGCATTGCTTCGTGTCGGCTGCTGGTCCATGTCACTCTTTCTCGGCGGCATCGCGTGTTCATTTCACCCCATGCCAGGAGAAGAGCAAGGCTTCGTCCCGCTTGCAATTGGCGCGCCGAACGGCCATCCGATCCGTGGCAAGCGAGGAGCCCATGCGCGTCACCGGCGGCAAATCGATCTACGGCGCCAGCGTCGGCATCTTGATGTTGGATGCGCGATTTCCCCGTATCCACGGCGATATGGGCAACGCGGCGACCTTTCCGTTCCCGGTGCAGTATCGCCTGGTGGAGGGCGCCTCGCCGGACAAGGTGGTGCGCCAGGGCGCGCCGGGATTGCTGGAGCCGTTCATCGCCGCCGCGCGCGACCTGGTGCGCCACGGGTGCGACGGCATCACCACCAACTGCGGCTTCCTCGCCCTCTTCCAGGACGAATTGAGGGCCGCGCTCGACGTGCCCGTCGCCGCCTCCTCGCTGATGCAGGTGCCGATGGTCGACCGCCTGCTGCCCAAGGGCAAGCGCGCCGGGATCCTGACCATTTCCGGGTCGACGCTGACCGCACGGCACCTTCTGGCGGCCGGCGCGGCACCCGACACCCCCGTCGCCACCACCGAGGGCGGGGCCGAGTTCACGCGGGCGATCCTGGGCGACGAGCCCGACCTCGACCTCGCGCTGGCGGAGGCCGACAACGTCGCCGCCGCGCAGGCGCTGTGCGAGCGGCGGCCCGATGTCGGCGCCATCGTGCTGGAGTGCACCAACATGACGCCCTACGCTGCCGCGATCGGGGCCGCGACGGGCCGGCCCGTCTTCACGATGGTGAGCTTCGTGACCTGGTTCCAGGCCGCGCTCACCCCCTTCCAATCCAAAGACACGCGAAAGGTGCTGCCTTGATCGTTTTCGAGAGCGAGCGACTGATCGACTGGGGCGATTGCGATGCGGCGGGGATCGTCTTCTTCCCCAACTTTTTCGCCTGGGTCGACGGGCACTTCCACCAGTTCACCGACTCGCTCGGCTTCGACCACCGCACGCTGATGCGCGACTACGGCCTGCTCGGAACGCCCCTGAAGGACACGCGCTGCACCTTTCACGCGCCGGCGAGCTACGGCGACCGGCTGACCATCGCCTCGCGCGTCACCAAGATCGGCCAGTCGAGCCTGTCCTCCGCGTACCGCTTCACGCGCGGCGACACTTTGATCGCCGAGGCGATGGAGACGCGGGTGATGGCCCAGCAGACCGAAACGGGCATCGCCAAGGCGACCATCCCGGACAAGATCCGCGCCCTGCTGGAGGACCGTCTCAGCCCCGATTGACCGGCCGGCCTGCCCGCAGCATCCGCGCGTCGCGCCACATGCGCCACTGGGCGCGCAAGGGCCCGGGCCGGCGCGGGGCGAGCGGACGGGCCGCGGCCGCCTCGAGCAGCGCGAGCGCGCCGAGCGCCGGCAGCAGCGCGCCGCGGGCGTGCGCGTCGACACCCGCGAGCGCCTGCCGGAACGCCGCGTCGGCAGCGCACCCGTGCGCGATCATCGCTTGCAAGGCTGCCTCCAGCTCGT
>JAUIJH010000239.1 GCA_030431335.1 Alphaproteobacteria bacterium | reverse complement strand
AACCTTCGTGCCAGCGCGCACGCCGTCGCCGCCATGGAGCTGGACCGCCTTGTCGATCACCTCCTGGGCCGTCTCGGTGGCGAAGAGCTTGGCCATGGAGGCTTCGCGGGTGATGCGCGGCGCGCCGGTGTCCTTGGTCCAGGCGGCGCGGTAGACGAGGAGCGCGGCCGCATCGACGCCGAGCGCCATGTCGGCGATGGCCGCCTGCGCCAGCGGCAGGTCGCCCAGCGGCGCGCCGAAGAGGTGGCGGGTGTGGGCGCGCTCCAAGGTGGCCGCCAGCGCGGCGCGGGCGAAACCGAGCGCGGCGGCGCCGACGGTGGAGCGGAAGATGTCGAGCGTCGCCATCGCGAGGCCGAAGCCGCGGCCCGGATCGCCGACGCGGTTCGCGAGCGGCACGCGGCACCCCTCGAAGGAGAGGCGCGCGAGGGGGTGCGGCGCGATCACCTCGAGCCGCTCGGCGATGGCGAGGCCCGGCGCGTCGGCCTCGACGATGAAGGCGGACAGCCCCCTCGCCCCCGGCCCCTCGCCGGTGCGGGCGAAGACGACGTAAAAATCCGCGATGCCGCCGTTGGAGATCCACGTCTTCTCGCCGTCGAGGATCACGGTGTCGCCCTCGATGCGGGCGGCGGTCTCGATGGCGGCGACGTCGGAGCCCGATTTCGGCTCGGTGAGGGCGAAGGCGGCGATGGCGCGGCCCGCCGCCACAGCGGGCAGGAACTTCTGCCGCTGCGCCTCGGTGCCGGCGATGGAGATCGGCCCGGAGCCGAGGCCCTGCATGGCGAAGGCGAAATCGGCGAGGCCGGAGGCGCGGGCGAGGGTCTCGCGGGCGATGCAGAGGGTGCGCACGTCGAGCGGGCCGCCGAGCGGCACGGTGGGCGCGAGGAGCCCCGCCTCGCCCATCGCCGCGACGAGGGCGCGGCAGGAGCCGTCCACGTCGTGATGGTCCGAGAGGGCGCCGGCGCGCTCGGTCGCGAAGGCGGCGACGTCGCCCGCGAAGGCGCGGTGACGGTCCTCGAAGAACGGCCAGGAGAGGGTTTCGGCCAATGGATCCATCGTCAATTGCCCTGGAATTCGGGCTTGGTCTTGCTGGCGAACGCATTGAAGGCGCGCCGATAATCCTCGGTCTGCATGCACAGCGCCTGGGCAATGGCCTCCTGCTCGATGGCCTCGTCCACCCCCATCGCCCATTCCATGTGCAGCATCTTCTTGGTGATGCCGTTGGCGAAGGTGGGGCCGTCGGCGAGGCGGGCGGCGAAGGTCTCGGCCTCGGCGAGGAGCGCGTCGGACGCCACGAGGCGGTTGAAGAAGCCCCAGCGCTCCGCCTCCGCGCCCGCCATGGAGCGGCCGGTGAAGAGAAGCTCGGACGCCCGCGCCTGCCCGATGATGCGCGGCAGGATCGCGCACGCCCCCATGTCGCACCCGGCGAGGCCGACGCGGTTGAACAGGAACGCCACCTTGGCCGCCTCGGTGCCGAGGCGGATGTCGGAGGCCATGGCGAGGATGGCGCCGGCGCCGACGCAGATGCCGTCGACCGCCGCAATGATAGGCTGCGGGCAGGCGCGCATCGCCTTGACCGCATCGCCGGTCATCTCGGTGAATTCCAGGAGGCCCTTGGTGTCGCGCGACAAAAGCGGCTCGATGATCTCGAACACGTCGCCGCCGGAGCAGAAGTTGCCGCCCGCGCCGGTGAGGACGATGGCGGCCACCGTCTTTTCGTACTTGAGGGCGCGGAAGAGGTCGCGCAGCTCGGCGTAGCTCTCGAAGGTGAGCGGGTTCTTGCGCTCGGGGCGGTTGAGGGTGATCGTCGCCACCTTGCCGGTGACGGCGAGCAGGAAGTGCTGCGGCCGATAGTCGGCGATGGGCAGGGTGATCTCGAAACGGTCGCTCATGCGCGCGCTCCCACGCTTTCGCGCGCCTGGCGCAACAGCGCCGACAGCATCGCCTGCGATGGCGCGTCGACGCCGGCGAAGAGTTCGGCGACCCACGCGCGGTGCGCCTTGGCCATGTCGGCGAACAGGGTCTTGCCCGCGTCCGTCAGCCGCACGGTGGCCGAGCGGCGGTCGACCCGGCGCACGCGCCGCTCCACCAGGCCATCTTCCACCAGGCGGTCGACGAGGCCGGTGACGTTGCCGTTGGTGACCATCAGCCGGCGCGACAGCTCGCCCAGCGTGATCGCCTCGCCGGCCTTGTCGAGCTGGGCCATCAGGTCGAAGCGCGGCAGCGTCATGGCGAACTCGGCCCTGAGGCGCCGCGACAGCTCCGCCTCCACCAGGTTGGCGGTGGCGAACAGGCGCAGCCACAGCCGCAGCGCCTCCGCATCGGTGCCGCTCGGGCTGGGCGCCTCGACAGGCGTTTCGACTATCCGGTCCATCTACATTACCTCGCCGCCGGCGACCGCGATGGCCTGCCCGGTGATCGCCGACGCGCCCGGCCCCATCAGCCAGCGCACCGTGTCGGCTACCTCGGCCGGCGCGATGAGCCGCCCCATGGGGCTGTTGGCCGCCAGCGCCGCCTGCGCATCGGCTTGGGCCCGCCCGGTCTTGTCCATGATCCGCCTGACGCTGACGGCCGTCATCTCGGTGTCGGTGAAGCCGGGGCAGACGGCGTTGACGGTGATGCCGGTCTTCGCCGTCTCCAGCGCCAGCGAGCGCACCAGGCCGAGGGCGGCGTGCTTGGTGGCCGCGTAGGCGCCGGCATAGGCATAGCCCTTGAGCGCCGCGGTGCTGGCAATGACGACGATGCGGCCCGCCCCCGCCGCGCTCATGTCCGGCAGCACCAGCTTGATGGCGTTGAGGACGCCCTCCACGTTGACGGCGAACATTTGCCGCAGCACCGCGATCTCGGTGCGCGCGAGCGGCGCGGTGTCGGAAACGCCGGCGGCCGCGACCAGCGCGCCGACCGGGCCGAAGCGCGCCCGGGCCGCCTCCACGGCGGCGGCGAGCGAGGTCGGATCGGTGACATCGGCAGGAAAAGCAGCGGCTTGCGGCAGGTCGGCGGCGGCCGCGGCGAGCGGCTCCACCCGGCGCCCGAGCAGGGACACGCGATGGTCGGCGCCCAGCACCTCGGCCACTGCACGGCCGATGCCCGTTCCGCCCCCCGTGATCAAGACATGTCCCCGCATAGCTGCAACATTACCTTGTCGCGGCATTCCTTCAAGCCTAAAATAGTTTCGTCAGATGGGGGACACAACGATGCGCATCGCAGTGATCGGCGGCGGCCCTGCGGGGCTCTATTTTGCCATTCTCCACAAAGCGGCCAACCCCGATGCGGACATTACCGTGTACGAGCGCAACCGCCCGTCCGACACGTTCGGCTTCGGCGTCGTCTTTTCCGACGAGACGCTGCAGAATTTCGAGACGCACGACGCCGAGAGCTACCGGCTGATCACCAACAGCTTCGCCTATTGGGACGACGTGGAGGTCAACTTCAAGGGCGAGATCTTCCGCATCGGCGGCAACGGGTTCTGCGGCTGCTCGCGCAAGACGCTGCTGGAGCTCCTCAACTACCGCGCCAGCCAGCTCGGCATCGCCATCAAGAACGGCACCGAATTGTCCATCGAGGACATTTTGCGCCTGTCGGACGAATGCGACCTGGTGGTGGCCTCCGACGGCATCAACTCCATCGTGCGCCAGCATTTCGTGGAGCACTTCAAGCCCTCGACGGACATGCGGCCCAACCACTTCTCGTGGATGGGATCGACCCGGCCGCTCGACGCCTTCTCTTTCTTCTTCGAGAAGAACGAGGACGGGCTGTTCATCGCCCACGCCTACCAGTACGAGCCCGGCGCCTCGACGTGGGTGATGGAGACGGACCCGGAGACGTTCGAGCGGGCGGGCCTGGCGGCGATGAGCGAGGAGGAGAGCGCGCGCTACCTGGAACGCGTGTTCCAGAAGGCGCTGGACGGGCACCCTCTCCTCGTCAACCGCTCGATGTGGCGAAACTTCCCGATGATCCGCAACGAGCGCTGGACGCACGGCAACATCGTGCTCCTGGGCGACGCCAAGGCGACGGCGCACTTTTCCATCGGCTCGGGCACCAAGCTCGCCATGGAGGACGCCATCGCGCTGGAGGGCGCGCTGAAGAAGACCGCGGACGTCACCGCCGCGCTCGCCGCGTTCGAGACCGGGCGCCGCGAGGAGGTGGAGAAGACGCAGCACTCCGCCGACGTCTCGCTGGTGTGGTTCGAGCGGCTGGACCGCTACTGGACGATGGACCCGGTGCAGTTCGCCTTCGGCCTGATGACCCGCGCCAAGGCGATCACCTACGACAACCTCGAACTGCGCGCGCCCGAGTTCGTGGAAAAGGTGGCCGAGCATTTCGCGCAAGGGGTGAAGGCGGCGGGCTTCGACGTCGACACCGCCCACCCGGTGCCGCCGATGTTCCAGCCCTTCAAGCTGCGCGACATGGTGCTCGACAACCGCGTGGTGGTCTCGCCGATGGACACCTATAGCGGCGTCGACGGCGTGGCGCAGGACTTCCACCTGGTGCACTACGGCGCGCGGGCGATGGGCGGCGCGGGGCTGATCTATACCGAGATGGTGTGCGTCACCCCCGAGGGGCGCATCACCGAGGGCTGCACCGGGCTCTACACCGACGAGCAGGAGGCCGCCTGGGCGCGCGTGGTGGACTTCATCCGCCAGCACTCGGAAGCGAAGGTGTGCATCCAGCTCGGCCATTCGGGCCGCAAGGGCGCCACCAAGCTGATGTGGGAGGGGATGGACCAGCCGCTGGAGACCGGCGCCTGGGAGACGATGGCCCCCTCGCCGCTGCCTTACTATCCGCACTCCGCCAAGCCGCGCGAGATGACCCGCGCCGACATGGACCGCGTGCGCGATGCGTTCGTGAGCGCCACGGAGCGCTGCGTGCGGCTCGGCGCGGACATGATCGAGCTGCACTGCGCGCACGGCTATCTGCTGGCGACCTTCCTGTCGCCGCTCACCAACCGCCGCACCGACGAATATGGCGGCTCGATGGAAAACCGCCTGCGCTTCCCGCTGGAGGTGTTCGACGCGATGCGCGCGGTGTGGCCGGCGCAAAAGCCGATGTCGATCCGCGTTTCGGCGACGGATTGGGCCGAGGGCGGCATCACCGGCGACGACACGGTGGCGATCGCCAAGGCGTTCGTGGCGCACGGGGTCGACCTGGTGGACGTGTCGACGGGCCAGACGGTGCCGGACGCCAAGCCGATCTTCGGGCGCATGTTCCAGACGCCGTTCGCCGAGCAGGTGCGCGCCGAGGCGGGCATCGCCACGCTGGCGGTGGGCGCCATCACGTCGGCCGACCAGGTGAACACCATCCTCGCGGCGGGGCGGGCCGATTTGGTGGCGCTGGCGCGTCCCCACCTCGTCAACCCGCACTTCACGATGCTGGCGGCGGCCGAATACGGCGTGGAGACCGTCGCCTGCCCGCCGCAATATCTCGCCGGCCGCGACCAGGCCTTCCGCAACGCGCCGCGCGCGCGCCAGGAGCTGAAGGATCTGAAGCTGAAGGCCCGGCCCCGGCACCGCTACCAGGCCGACCGCAAGCGCATCGCCGCCGAGTAACGGACTGGAAAATATTCTCTTTTTGGTCTATGGTTCTTCGCGGTCCGGGCGTCGCCGGTTCGCAACGAGAGGACGGAAGATGATTTTCGCTCCGGCCTCCCGGTCGGCGACCGCCGGGGGCCTCTTCCTGTCGCTCGTTCTGATCGTGTGCGCGCTGCCCGCCGCCGACGCGGACGAGGCGGATCCCGCCCCCCTCCCCGGCCTTCTGGCGCGCGATGCGGACTATCTCGCCCTGCCGCCTCGCCGGCCGACCGTCGCCACCGCCTTCGCCAACGGCTGCGAGCCGCCCAACCCCAAGGTGGACTGGGCGCGCCTGCCGAGCACGCTGCGCACGGTGCCGCTGCGCGCGATGATCGGCCAGCTCCTGGTGATCAGCTATTCGGGCAGCGCGCCGGACGCACGCGGCGTGGAGATCGCGCGCCAGGCGCTGCGCCGCTCCGAGATCGGCGGCGTGCTGACCTTCCGCTACAACATCGAGGCGGCCGACGACACGCGCGCCGTCAACGCCCTGTTCGAGACCGCGCACCCGGTGCTGCCGGCGATCGTCGCCATCGACCAGGAGGGCGGCGCCGTCACGCGCGTCAAACCTTCAGAGGGCGCGCCGGAGACGCCCTCGGCCGCCGATATCGCCGAGGGGAGCGTCGCCGACGCGCGCACCGCCTACGAGGCGATGGCGCGCAACCTCGCCGACCTCGGCTTCACGCTCAATTTCGGCCCCGTGGTCGACCTGGCGGTCAACGACGACAACCCCGTCATCGCCCGCTACGGCCGCAGCTACGGCGCCTCGCCGACGAAGGTGGAGCGAT
>JAUIJH010000035.1 GCA_030431335.1 Alphaproteobacteria bacterium | reverse complement strand
GCTACGACATGTGGCCCGGCCCCTACGGTTCCTGGGGCAGCCGCAAATATCTGATCGCCTCGTGCGAGCAGTCGCTGGCCCGCATGGGGCTCGACTACGTCGACATCTTCTATTCCCACCGCGTCGATCCGGAGACGCCGCTGGAAGAGACGATGGGCGCGCTCGACACCTTGGTGCGCCAGGGCAAGGCGCTCTATGTCGGAATTTCGTCCTATAATTCGCAGCGCACCCAAGAGGCGGCCAAGATCCTCGCCGATCTCGGCACGCCGTGCGTGATCCACCAGCCGAGCTACAACATCATGAACCGCTGGGTGGAAAAGGACGGGCTGAAGGACACGCTGAGCCGGCTCGGCATCGGCGCCATCGCCTTCACGCCGCTGGCGCAAGGGATTCTGACCAACAAATATCTCGGCGGCGTGCCGGAGGGGTCGCGCGCCACGCAGAACAAGTCGTTGAAGCCGCACATGCTGTCGGAAGAAATGCTGGCATGCGTCGCCAAGCTCAACGAGATCGCCGCCGGGCGCGGCCAGTCGCTGGCGCAGATGGCGATCGCCTGGGTGCTGCGCGACGAGGCGGTGACCTCGGCGCTGATCGGCGCCTCGCGGCCGAGCCAGGTGACGGACTGCGTGGGCGCGCTGGCGAACCTGTCGTTCAGTGTCGACGAACTGGCCGCGATCGAGACGGCCAGCAACGGGGGCGACATCAATTTGTGGTCCCGTTCGTCGAATGCCTGACATACCCGGGCGGGGGCACGGCCGCCCCGCG
Organism: Alphaproteobacteria bacterium; assembly: GCA_030431335.1. Classification (GTDB taxonomy): domain Bacteria; phylum Pseudomonadota; class Alphaproteobacteria; order Rhizobiales; family Amorphaceae; genus Acuticoccus. Next base: position 36,688 of record JAUIJH010000035.1, on the reverse strand, counting down.
CTCGCGCGGGGATTTTGGGCGTGGCTCCGCGCAAGCCTCTCACGGGGTTCGGCCGTGCCGGCGATTGCATCGCAACGCGCCACCCATAAGATCGATAATACACAAACAGCCAGCATCACGGCGCTGGACAGGACATGCCAGACGCGAGACACATTGCCTTCACTATTGGCAAGGCCCGCGATAGGTTGGCATCGCAACGAGCATGGGGCTAACGAAATGACCGAGGACAGCGCAGTCGTGGAGCGCGAAAAAGCCGCCGGAGCCGGGGCGAAATCGAGCGAGACCTTCTCCAAGGAGGACTATCGCCGCGCCTACGAGGACATGCTGCTGATCCGCCGTTTCGAGGAGAAGGCGGGCCAACTGTACGGCATGGGTCTCATCGGCGGCTTCTGCCACCTCTATATCGGCCAGGAAGCCGTCGTCGTCGGCGCGCAGATGGCGATGCAGGAGGGTGACCAGGTCATCACCGGCTACCGGGACCACGGCCACATGCTCGCGACCGGCATGGAGCCCAAAGGTGTGATGGCCGAGCTGACCGGCCGCTCTTCGGGTTATTCGAAGGGCAAGGGCGGCTCGATGCACATGTTTTCGGTCGAAAAGAACTTTTTCGGCGGTCACGGTATCGTCGGCGCGCAGGTCTCGCTCGGGACCGGCATCGCCTTCTCCAACCGCTACCGCGAAAACGGCGCCGTCTGCCTGACCTATTTCGGCGATGGCGCGGCCAACCAGGGCCAGGTCTACGAGAGCTTCAACATGGCCAAGCTCTGGTCGTTGCCCGTCGTCTACATGATCGAAAACAACAAGTACGGCATGGGCACCTCGGTCGCCCGTGCGTCCTCCAACACCAATTTGTCGCAACGCGGCGCGTCCTTCGAGATTCCGGGCGAGCAGGTCGACGGCATGGCGGTGGAGACGGTGCGCGCGGCGGTGGGCCGGGCGCTGGCCCATGCGCGCGCCGGCAAGGGCCCCTACATCCTGGAAATGCTGACCTATCGCTATCGCGGCCACTCGATGTCGGATCCGGCCAAGTACCGCACGCGCGACGAGGTGAACGAGTACCGCCAGAAGCACGATCCGATCGACCATGTGCGCGAGATCCTGTTGTCCAAGCACAAGGTGCCGGAAGACGACATCAAGGCGATCGACAAGCGCGTGCGCGAGGAGATCAACGCGGCGGCCGAATTCGCGCAGTCGGAGCCGGAACCCGATCCGGCCGAACTGTGGACGGATGTGGTCCGCTAGCGCCGCGGGCGGCATGCGCCGCGCGGCTTGCCTCACCCCCTCTTCGCACCGAATGACCGGCCGACTGGTCCTGCGGCAAGTACCCGCCGTGGCCGCTCCGCACCGAAATCAACGAGACGACGAATGCCCACCCAGATTCTGATGCCGGCCCTTTCCCCCACGATGGAGGAGGGAAAACTCGCCAAATGGCTGAAATCCGTCGGCGACGCCGTCGCGCCCGGTGACGTGATCGCCGAAATCGAGACCGATAAGGCGACGATGGAGGTGGAAGCGGTCGACGAGGGCACCCTTGGCAAGATCCTCGTGGCGGAGGGGACCGAGGGGGTGCCGGTGAACCAACCCATCGCGGTGCTGCTCGCCGAGGGCGAGAGCGAGGCCGATATCGACGAGGCGGCGTCGGGCGGCGGTGCGAAGGCCCCGGCCAAGGAGGAGGCGCCCAAGGCCGAGGCCTCCACGGGGTCGGTGCCGGATCCGAGCGCGGAGCAGCGCGCCAAGCTGCCGCCGCCCCCGGCGGCGCCTGGCGGCACCGAATTCCCTGACGATCAGCCCGACGAGCCGGACTATCCCGCAGGCACCGAGATGCGTCAGATGACGGTGCGCGAAGCGCTGCGCGACGCGATGGCCGAAGAGATGCGGCGCGACGAGGACGTGTTCCTGATGGGCGAGGAAGTCGCCGAATACCAGGGCGCCTACAAGGTGAGCCAGGGGCTGCTGGACGAATTTTCCGCCCGCCGGGTGATCGATACGCCGATCACCGAACACGGCTTCACCGGCGTCGGCGTCGGCGCCGCCTTCGCCGGCCTCAAGCCGATCGTCGAGTTCATGACCTTCAACTTCGCTATGCAGGCGATCGACCAGATCATCAACTCGGCGGCGAAGACCCACTACATGTCCGGCGGCTTCATCAAGTGCCAGATCGTGTTCCGCGGGCCCAACGGCGCGGCCGCGCGCGTGGCGGCCCAGCATAGCCAGGACTACGCAGCTTGGTACGCGCACGTGCCCGGCCACCGGGTGATCCAGCCCTATTCGGCGGCCGATGCGAAGGGCCTCCTGAAGGCCGCGATCCGCGATCCCAACCCGGTGATCTTCCTGGAGAACGAAATCCTCTACGGCCACAGCTTCGATGTGCCGGTGGACGACGATTTCGTGCTGCCCATCGGTAAGGCCAAGGTTGAGCGCAAGGGCACGGACGTGACGATCGTGTCCTTCGGCATCGGCATGACCTACGCGATGAAGGCGGCCGAGGAACTGGCCGGCATGGGGATCTCCGCGGAGGTCATCAACCTGCGCACGCTGCGCCCGCTCGACATCGACACCGTGATCCGCTCGGTCCGCAAGACCAACCGCTGCGTGACGGTGGAGGAGGCGTTCCCCACCTGCTCGATCTCCTCCGAGATCGGCTTCCAGGTCATGACTCACGCGTTCGACTTCCTGGATGCGCCGGTGATGCGGATCACCGGCAAGGACGTGCCGATGCCCTACGCGGCCAACCTCGAAAAGCTCGCGCTGCCCACGGTGGCCGATGTGATCGACGCGGTGAAGGCCGTCACCTACACCAACTGACGTGCGCTGCAGGGCGGGGGCGGGGCGGCTTGGCCGCCCCGCTCTCTCCCCATGTCTAGGCCGTCGCACTCCATGTCTGGGGAGGAGGGGGCGCTAAGACGGGGTTCCCTCGCGCTCGTCCGCAGTACCCGTCGTCCGACTAAGCGCTGCGCCCAATGCGATGGCGAAGGTGCCGGGGTACCGCATGTGGGCTTAGCTGACCTTCGTTCGTTAGCTCGTTATCATTGCCGCCTTCCTGCCAGCCGGATCCGAGCCAGTTGAGCAGGAATCGCGATCACTCTTGGCTGGCTCTTACGCTCTTTTTTCGGGCGCAGAGAGCCTTCCCAGTGGCCGCGGTTCGATGATCCTGACTTCAACCCTCAAGTTCGGCTGGTGAGACCAGGCTTTCACCCAGCGGAACGGTCTCACAGTGGTGATGCTTAACCAAATCCGGCACCACGCCACCGTTCTGTCGATCCAGCGTGAGAGCTATCGCCTCAAGGGCGAACGCAAAGCAAATCGGCCCCAAGAGGGAGGCGTCCTGAACACCGGGTGAGTCAGACTGCGAGCTGTACGGCCATGTGGGTCAGAATTGTGCCGCATTGACAATGGCGCTGCGAAACGGAGAAGCGGCATTTAAAATGGCGGCTTCCGCTGCAAATGCTGTCGATCAACGAAACATGGCGTCGACATCGTCCTGGTTGACTACGCCGGGGTCGTCCTTCAGCGAGGGGCCATTGAGGAGCCGTTTCTCCGGGGGGATGTCCTCTTCGACAGGCGGTGCGGACGCCTCATTGACCTTGTTGAGGGTCTGCCAGACGTCGATCATCGAGGCGATACGCTCCTCGATAAAGCGCAGCGATTCCACCACTTTGGTGATCCGCTGGCCGCTGATGTCCTGGAAGTTGCAGGCTTCGAAGATCTGGATGACGGCTTCGCCAATTGCCTGACCATCGGTCTTTGTCGACTCGTCTGAACTAGCGGCCAAACGCTGGGCGATGTCGTCGATGGCTTCGGCCGAGGCGAGGATCGTATCCGTCGCTTCTTCGGTGCCAGTGATCACGGCGCGCAACTCGTCGGTTGTGCGACTTGTCTGCTGTTCGTTGCCGATGCCCTTCGATTCCAGCGCGGAAATCTCGGACTTGGTAATTTCGAGGCGACGCTGGATATCGTCCACACCGCTCCAGACCGCGATGGCGCTCTCGAGTTGCTGGCCGGCAGGGGACGCAGCCTCAGCCCCTCCGCCGCTCCCGTCGCCGTGAACCTTGCGGCGCAAGTCGTTCAGTTCCACTAGGATCTGGTCAACGTGATGCGACATGGGCGGAGGTGGGGGCGGCAGCTGCACGCCGGCGTTGCCGGAGCGGCTGCTCTCGAAGAGCTCCACACGAAAACGTCTCACCATTGCGCTCCCTCTTGGACACAACCGTATCATACACGCAGTAAGGGCAACATCAACCGCAGATGCGCGAATTACACACGCATTAAGGGTGTTGGCAAAGGCTCACGCAAGCCGCCGGGCATAATAATTTCGTCGATCAGCAATGCTGGGATCTGAGATCACTGCATGCACGCGAAGGAGCCACCATGTCCCTAGATCTGTCTATTTCCGTTCTCGTGGTCGACGACTACAAGACCATGATTCGGATTATCAAAAATTTGCTCAAGCAAATCGGTTTCACGGATGTCGACGACGCTTCCGATGGAACTGCTGCACTGGCGAAGCTCCAAGAGAAAAGCTATGGCCTCGTCATCTCGGATTGGAACATGGAGCCGATGACCGGGTACGAACTGCTGCAAAAAGTGCGCGGCGACGAGAACCTCAAGCATATCCCGTTCATCATGGTGACCGCTGAAGCCAAGTCCGAAAACGTCGTGGCTGCGAAGGAAGCGGGTGTCAGCAACTATATCGTCAAACCTTTCAATGCACAAACCTTGAAGGGCAAGATCGAAACGGTGTTTCAGCCGGCCTGACGTCGGGTGGTAACAGCGAGCAATCGGCATTTCTCCTAAACAGGAATTTGGAGGAACGCTCTCAGCGAAGCCGACGTTTCAACAGAGCTGGCCGGACACTGGGAAGATATTGTGGCTTGCACTTGGTTCAGCGAACCGCGAACCGAGCACACGCGGTGAGATGCATATCGATCTTAAAATGCCCTTAATGAGGGATTTTAGGTTGTGTTCACCTTCTCTTCCCGGTATGCGTCTCAGTCAAGACAACACAGCTTCGTCCAAGGTTCGCTCGTTGCCCCCGCACGATCGCCCCGGAAGAAAAGGTACGGCCTAATGTATATCGTTATCGACTCCCGCGACGTCGTCGCAGCTGGATACAAAGCCGGATTCGAACGTGAAGGGTTAGCCTGTACGACGTTTGCCGGCAGGGACTTTTCGGATTGGTTGACCACCCTGTCGGACGACGATGTGGGTGCCATCCAAGCCGTCATCCTGGGCGAAACGCACGAGAGGCTCGGCATCCCCACGCTCATACGCACGCGGGCCAAGACGCCGATAATCGCCCTTAAGGAGGAGCGCGGTCTCGACGAGACACTCGCGCTCTTCAACACCGGCGTTGACGACGTGGTCAAAAAGCCCGCGCCAGTTCGTGAATTGGTGGCCCGCGCCCATGCAATATGGCGCCGTTCCGTTGATACGCGCGAGGAAGCACAGTTCGGCCGCCTCACTGTCTACTTCGACATGCGCGACCCGACGATAGATAACGACCCCGTGGAACTGCCACGCCGCGAACGGCAGATCCTCGAATACCTGGTCAAGAACCGGCGTCGTCGGATCACCAAAACGCAGTTGTTCAACGCTATCTACGGCCTGTTCAATGAAAGCGTCGATGAGACGGCGATTGAGGGTCACATCTCCAAGTTGCGCAAAAAGCTGCGCCAACGGCTTGGTTATGATGTGATCGATGCCAAGCGGTTCGCCGGCTATGCTTTCACTGCGGATCGGCAGCCCTGCGAAATATCGCCAACCCGCTACACGGACCGCCCGTCGCTTTCGATCGTGACGACCGGGAACGGCGATGCGATCCCCTCGCTGGCCGCGCCAAACTCCAGCGCGTCCGAACACTGGCAGCGGACACGCTGAAGGGATATGGGGTACCCTGACAGATCGAGGCCTGACGCCTCACGGCACCCGGGACGGTGCCGGGCTGTTGGCTCGATCAGCGCCCGTCTGGCGTGCGCAGCCCATACCATTTGTCGCGGACAGCGTCGGTGTGCTCTTCGGGCTGATAGATTGCCACCGGCAGTGACAGTCGCGCGGCGTTGAGGTGGCCCATGGCCGACAGGAGCGTGTAGGCGGCCACGTCACGGTCGCGCTCGGCGGCAACCAACGTAAGCTGCGCGGCAACCACGTCGCTCTGGGAATCGAGAACGTCAAGGGTGGTGCGCTGGCCAACACGCTGCTCCTCGATCACACCCTGCAAGGCGAGCTGGGCGGCGAACACGCCGGTGCGCGAAGTTTGGATCGAGCGCACCGCAGCCTGATATTGCGCCCACGAGGAGACAGTGAACTGGCGCACCTGGTCGCGCGTGATATCGACCTGAATACGGGCCGTGCCGAGCGCTTCCTTGGCTTGGCGCACTTGCGCCGATACGCGGCCGCCCTGGTAGATCGGAATGGTCAGATCGAGCGAAACCGACGCTTGATCGCGTTGGGACACGCCCAAACCAGGGTTCAGCGTCGTCTGCGCCTCGCCGACCAGAGAGAGGGTCGGCAAAAACTGGCCTTCCAAGGTCGCGACCTGGAAGCTGGCGGTATCGGCATCGTACAGGGTGGCGAGGATGGCCGGGTGCAAGTTCTGGCCGGAGGCGATGGCGGCCTGCAGCGTCTGCGGAATGTAGCGCTCTTCCTTGATATCGTTGCGAAGGTTGCCGGCCTTCAGGCCTGTGAACTGGCGGTAGGTCGCCTCACTGGTTTCCAGCTCGGCGATGGCGATATTGAGGAACGATTCAGCTTGGGCCTGGCGTGCCTCGGCCTGGCTGACGTCCGTACGGGTACCCTCGCCGACCTCGAATCGGTCTTGCGCAGCACTGACCTGAGCGGCGAGGAACGACACGTCCGAGCGGCGAAGCTCCACCACTTGGCGATTTTGAATGACGTCGAAGAAGGCCGACGCCGTGTTCAGAAGCACGTTCTGTTCGGTGTTCTGGAGCGATTGGCTCTGTGCCCGCACGGCCGATTCGGCGGCTCTGATCGAATTGCGCGTTTGAAAGCCACGAAAAAGCGGCTGCGTGATACGCGCACCCAGCACTGTCGGCGAGGAGCGCGAGCCGGTCGAGGGCGTGGCCGCGGTGCGCGTCGTCTGCAGGGTCTGGCTGATGGTCGCCAGCAGCTCGGGTCGGTTGCCGGAGCGGGCGATGGCGATGTTCTCGTCCACCTCGCGCAATTGCGAGCGGGCAAAGTTCAGGTCGGGGTTGTTGTTGTAGGCAGCAGCGAAGGACTGCGTCAGCGTCTGAGCACTCGCGTTCGGAGAAACGAAGCCGCAGACGGCCATCCCAAGGGCTGCGATGGCAATGGATGACGCTTTCACGACCTGACCTCGAGACTGACACCAATGCCTGTTTAGTAGGGGGCAAATGGCCGTAAGAGGAAGGTGTTCGATGGTCCGCGCGGGGGAAACAGCGGGCTTGGATCGCTGGCTGAGGCATTTGCGCAACGCGGCGAACCGTCTGTCGCAAAGCCGTTGAGATTTCGGGCCGCCGGTGCTTCTCGGCGGGGGAACCTAGAAAACGAAGGCCGGCTGGGGCGAAAAGCCAGGCAATGGGCTCGCGGCGGCGTTGAAGGCGTAGCGCGTGGCCGCACCGGAATGGCCTTTGACGTAGACTTTGGCGCGTCCCGACAGGCCGAGGCCCTCGATCGCCACCAGCCGGCCGCCGGCCTTCACTTGCGCCAGCAGCCGTTCCGGCTCTTCCTCGATCGCCCCGTCGCACAACACGATGTCGTAAGGGGCCTCGGAGGGATAACCGTCCTGCAGGGGTCCGGTGACGACCACGGCGTTGGTGAACTCGTTCGCCTCGAGAGTGGCGGTCGCCTGCACGGCGAGCTCTTCGTCGCACTCCAGCGCAATCACCGAACCGGCGAGCTGGCCGACCACGGCGGCCGTGTAGCCGAGCCCGGCGCCGACCAGCAGCACCACGTCATCCGGGCCGATCTGGGCGAGCTGGAGCAGACGTCCCAGCACGGCCGGCCGCGTCATCGTGCGGATGGGACGGCCGGAGGGGTCGCGGACGATGGGAATGGCTTCGTCGGAATAGGCGATCGTGCGCTGGTCCTGCGGCACGAACAGTTCACGCGGGACCGACAGCATCGCGTCCTGGACGCGATGGTCCGTCACGTCGAACGTGCGCAGTTGATTGTTGACCATGCGCGTGCGCAGCACTGCCGCCTCATCGCCCATGCCGATCTCCCATTGTTGCCGATCCTCCGGGCGGAGGCGGCGCGACCGATGGTGGAGGCGACGGCCGGAATCGAACCGGCGTACACGGATTTGCAGTCCGCTGCGTAACCACTCCGCCACGTCGCCACGACGCGGTTTGTTACGCCAAACGCCCGGCAGCGGCAAGCAGCAACCACGCGCAAAAACACCACGCCGCAGGCCTTCGGCAAGCGTGGCCCTAGCTGGCGCTTGCATCCTGGCGCGCGCAGCGGCACAACCATCGCGTGCCGCCATGGCCGTTTCCGGCCGGCAAGCCGCCCGGGAAGCGAGGCCATGACCGATCAGCCCAGCGCCAATGCACGCGTCGAGGGCGAGGTGCGCGAAGCGTGGTCCGGCGGCGGCGTGATCGACATGCGCATCGAGGCGCTGCGCCCGGTCAACGGCTGGGCGCTGGACGTCAATCTCGGCGGCGAGATCGTCAACATCTGGAATGCCCGCGTCCTTGCGCGCGAGGGCAACACCTATCGGCTCGGCCCCGTCGAATACAACGTCCAGATCCCCAAGGGACTGGCGATCGAGCTCGGCGTCCAGGTGGAGGGCAACGCGCGCTTCGTGCCGCTGTCCATTTCCGCGGAACGGGCCGACGAGGTCGCCGCGCGTGCACCCGAGCCCGATCCTGTCCCGTTTCCCATTCCTCAGCCGCCAAGCGATTCGGACCCCGCGGCGGCCCTCGAACCCCAGGGCGGCGGCCTCGGCGCCGAGGCGGACCGGCTCGATCCAATCTCGCTGCGATACTACGACGCGCCGGGGGCTGGCCCGATCGGCCTTGTGGCGGCGGGCGATACGGTGGTTCGCCCCACCGGCACCCGCGAAGGCCTGCCGCAGGACAGCTTCGCGCCAGGCCCCTTATCCACCCACGGTGCCGAGATCGTCGATGCCGGGGGCGAGCGCGCCGCCATCCACGGCGTGAACTGGTTTGGCCTGGAGACGCCGACCTTCGCGCCGCATGGCCTGTGGGTGCGCAACTGGCGCGCTTTGATGGACGAGGCGAAATCGCTCGGCTTCAACGTGCTGCGTATGCCGCTTTCGGGCGACCTGGTCGCCAAAGACGGCGGCCATCCGAACGGCATCGACTATGGCCTCAACCCCGATCTGGAAGGGTTGAACGGGCTCGAGATCCTCGATGCGATTGTCGACTATGCCGATCGCATCGGCCTGAGGGTGCTGCTCGATTATCACCGCGGCGAGCCCGGGGGCGGGCCCAATCCCAACGGGCTCTGGTTCGGCGAAGGGCGCACGGAGGCGGATGTGATCGCCGAGTGGGGCACCCTCGCCGAGCGCTACAAGGGCGCGCCGGCGGTGATCGGCGCCGATCTCATCAACGAGCCCCACATGGCCACATGGGGGGACGGCAGCCCCACGGACTGGGCCGCGGCTGCGCAGCGCATCGGCGATGCGGTCCTTTCCATCGCGCCGGACTGGCTGATCGTGGTGGAAGGGGTCTCGGCGCACAACGGCACCTCCTACTGGTGGGGCGGCAACCTCTCGGGCGCCGGGGCACACCCGGTAACGCTCGACGTGCCGAACCGGCTCGTCTACTCGGCCCACGATTACCCCGCCTCGGTCTCGCAGAACGACTGGTTCTCCGACGGCAGCACCTTCGTCGACCTGTTCCGCCGCAACTGGGGCTACCTGGTCGAGGACGACATCGCGCCGGTGGTGGTGGGCGAGTGGGGGTCCCGGCTGGAGACGGAGGGGGACCGGGCATGGGCGCAGGCGCTGTCCCAATATCTGGGCGATCACGAGATCCCTTGGGTCTGGTGGGCGCTCAACCCCAATTCCGGCGACACCGGGGGCGTGCTGGAGGACGACTGGACTACGGTGCGGCCAGTGGTCGCGACGTTGCTGGAGCCGTTCCTTGCCCAGACGCGACCCGCGCTCCCCTTCGCGGCGGATGTCGCGGTGAGCGGTGTCAGCGCGACGTTCACCCTGACCCTGGCGCAACCGGCGCAGGCGGAGGTGACCGTTAAATACGCCACCACCGACGGCACGGCAGAGGCCGGGGAGGACTATGTGCCCGCCGCTGGCACGCTGGTGTTCGCCAGGGGCGAGGACACCAAGACGGTGATGGTGCCGGTCCTGCCTGATACCGAACTGGAGGGCGACGAGTTCTTCTATCTCGTGCTCGATGGCGCGGGCGTTGCCCCGGCATCGGCAACGGCGCTGATCGAGGGGGCGGAGACCGGTTCCGCAGCGCAGCCCTTCGTGGATGTGGCCAACACCGTCGTCGCGGAGAATGCCAACGCGCGCTTTCGCGTGTTGCTTTCGGAGCCGACGCAGCGAGAGGTCACCGTGTCCTATGCGCTGGCGCGCGAGGGGACGCCGAACGAGCCGCCGGTGCGCGGCTCGTTCGTGTTCGCCGCAGGGTCCCGCGAAGTGGTGGTCGAGGTGGCGGTGGATCACCGGGCCGCCGAGGACGGGGCGCTGCGCTATCGTCTTGAGCTCACGTCGGCGGACGGCGCCGCGCTGCGCACCGCCGAAGCGCTGGCGCTGGTGCCGGCGGAGCCGCCGACCGGCGCGGCCATCGAACTGGCGGCTGCGGGCGCGGGGTCGCCCGCGCTGGCGCTTGAAATCGTGCAGCAGCAGGACTGGGGGGGCGGGGCGCTCTATCACGTCGTGATCCGCAATCTTTCTGCCGAGCCGGTCCATGCCTGGGAATTGTCGCTCGACCTTCCCTTCGACATCGCCGAGCTGTGGAGTGCGACACTGGTCGCGGATGCCGGCGAACGTGTCAGCGTCGGCAACACCGAGTGGAACGGCGCCATCGCGCCTGGCGACAGTGTCGATTTCGGCTTCGTCGCCGCGGAGGGAGGAATGACGCTGGGGGCGGTGCTGGACGGGGCGGATATCGCGCTCCTGGTGCAGTAGTGCACACCAATGCGGCAATTTGCTCGAGCTCGGCACCCGCTGCGCGGCGCGGTTCCTGTACGCGCAGGAAAATTGCGTATAGTGAACGGGCAAATTGGGAGGAAATTATGAGCACAACCAACATCGTGATCACCATCATCGTGATCGCCATCATCGCTGCAGGCGGCGCTTACTATGCGGGTTATTTCGATCCGGCCCCGGCTCCGGCGGCGCCTGCCGCAACCTCGCCGGCGGCTCCCGCCAACTAGCGACGCCGGTCGGCATCGTTCGATGGCGACCTGACAGGCGGTTCCACCAAGTCGGACGCCCGTTCGTTCGGCCGAAACGCGACAACGGAGGGTGCGCGGGGCAGCGGTCCGCGCACTTGTCGGTTCGTCGTGGCCGGCCGAAACGAACAGCGTGCGAACGCGCGCGTCGCGTGCTAGCGTTGATTATATGAATGAATTCACCAGTGTCTGCGTCTACTGCGGGTCGGCGGATGGCAATGACCCTCGCTTTGCCGAAGCCGCCGACGCGCTTGGCAAAGCGATTGCCGGTGCTGGGCTCAGCCTTGTCTACGGCGGCGGCTCGCTCGGTCTGATGGGCCGTGTGGCGCGCGCGGCATTGCATGCTGGCGGCCACGTGATCGGCGTGATCCCGCAATTCCTCCACGACCGTGAAGTCATGCTGCACGAGGTGAGCGAACTGATCGTCACCGGCGACATGCACGAGCGCAAACGGATCATGTTCGACCGTTCCGACGCGTTCGTCGCCTTGCCGGGCGGGATCGGCACGTTGGAGGAGGTGGTCGAGATGATGACGTGGTCGCAGCTGGGCCGTCACGACAAGCCCATCGTTCTGGCCAACGTGGCCGGCTTCTGGGACCAGCTCAAGCAGCTGATCGGGCAGATGACCGAAAGTGGGTTCATCCGCCCCGGCTGGGACGTCAGCTACGACGTGGCCGAGACGATCGAGGCCGTGATCCCGACCATCAAGATGCGTCACGAAAATCTGCACGCGAAACGCGTGCCGCAACCCTCGATGCTGCGGCGGCTATAGGACCATCGCGCTTGCCGGAATCCGGCAAGCGGGAGGGGCGGCATCGGAAATCTCAGAGCCGCCGGGTCGCACAGGAGCGGGCCGACCTCGGCGACAGCTCCGCTCGCGCCATGATGAGTTGCCGGCCTGCGGTGTTTCGGCGTCAGCCCACGGCTGGGTTGGGATCGCGATGCGGTCGGTGGGTCACGATGATTTCGTTCGCTTCGTAGCCGGCGCTCCCGATGAGGGCCGCGAGCGCGTCGCGGTCTTCCCGCAATTGTTCCGCCGTCTCGCGTGACGTGGCCGATACGGTAACGCGCAGTCCCGTACCGGTGAGGCGCATGGTGATGGCGATGGCACCCAGGGACGCCGGCTGAAGCGAGATCTCCACGATCTTGACCGGCGGCAGCGAGCGCGAGGGCATGCTCTGCTGGGTCGCTTGCTGCATTTTTGCGGCAACCTCGCTGCGCATCCCGTCGAGCGCCTGCGAGACTTGGTCGACCACGCCCACCGACGTCGTCTTTGCTGGCTCGGTGCGCAGCTCGGCCTTGATCTCCGGCCCGATGTGGCGGCGCCAGACATGGTCGGCGATGGCGGATGGCTGTCGCACCGGGGCAAGGTGGGTCTCCTGCCGCGAGATCGCGATCTGCCCGAGCGGTTTGGTGATGATGGTTTCGGCATCGCCTTGGCGGGCGGCGCCGCGCGACAGGTGGGCTTCCTTGCGGTCCGCGAGCGGACCCAGGCGCAGCGCGAAGCGATCGCGCGCGCTGATTTCGACCTTCGCCGCATCGTCGGTCGGCATGAGCGGACCCGGCGGGGCATCGGCGGACAGCGCAGATCCGCTCCGACCCCGCGCCGCCTCGCTTTGACCGGGCAGTCGCTGGCTCGCCAGCTTCGCGGTCTCGGCGAGTGCGGTGCCGATGGCCGGCGCCGTGCCGGGTGCGGCCTCGTGCAGATGCGCCGCGACCTTGGCGACGTTTGCAGGGATCGTCTGCAAGCCCTGCGAGGCGGCGTCGCGGCGCAGGCCAGGTTGCGCAGCCTCGAGGAGATCCTCAGCCTTGCCGCCGATTTCGCGTTCGAGGCGCGCGAGCGGATCGGTCGCATCAGCCAGCTTGCGCTCCAGGTGGTCGGCTTGCTTCGCCAGACGCCCGAGCCGGGCGCCGGTGGGTTCGATCGCGGTGCTGTCGCGCAGCATCGGTGCCAGCGTCTCGGCGCCCTTCTTGAGCGCATGGCCGAGCGTCGCAGCGCCCTTGTCCTTGCCCGCGCCGTCCTCGCTTGCATGGCCGTGGCGCGCCTCCGCGGAGGAGCCGGCCTTTTCGTCGTTCGCACCGGCGTCGTCGAATTGGGCGAGGAGCGCGGCGAACTCGTTGGCTAGCGATTTGGCAGCCTTCGGCGTCGCAAATCGGCTCACTGCCGCGTCCACCTGATTGGGAGGCGTTAGGGTCATGGACTGGTCCTCAAGAGGGCGTCGATTTCGGCAAGGGTGTCACTGACGCGAGATTCGATGGCGCTCGGTTCGTCCTCTTCCGGCGGTGACGCGGCGACGGCTGACAGCAGCGTCGGCCCGAAGGTGGGGATCGGCTCGCCGGCCACGACGGCCGGCAGGCTCGGCGCGCCGACAGGGATGACCGGTGGAGTGGGTTCCGGCAAATCCGCGACTGCCTGGCCGAGCCGCAGCGCGGCCGTGCGCAATGCGCGGTCCCCCTGCGGCAGGGGCGAGATGTCCATCGTATCGAGCGTGGCGACGGCGGCTGCGTTGCGGCCTGGGTCGACCACTTCGGCGGCGGCCGCATAGAGATCGGCCCGCGCGGCATCGAGGCTGTCGGTCGGCGCGCTCTCGCGCGAGAGGCGGGCGGCGGTGGCGGCAACGGAGCTGCGGCCGGTCTCCACCGCGCTGCGGGCGATGTCGAGATAGATTTCCCGCCGGCCATCCAGCGACATCGGCTCCAACATTGCCGCAAGGCGGTCGAAGCCGTCGGGCTCGTCGAGGAAGCGCATCCGGGTCAGCGCGCTCGCCAGGCGTTGGCGAAAGTTGCCGGCATAGGCCGAGTTGCGGAACTTGCGCAGATATCGGCTGGTCAGCGCCTGGAACCGGTCGAGCATGTTGCGCTCGGCCGTCAGCAGCACCGCACGGCGAAGGGCAGCTTCTTCCACCAGCGTGCCAGGGGCGGAGTGGCGCGCCCAGTCGAGGTGGTCGAGGGCCATTGCGGGATCCCCTTCGAGGCTCAACGCCGCGAGGGCGAGGCGCACCGGCCCTGCCGTCACCGATGGTAAGGTTTCCAGAGGCACCTTTTCGAAATGTCGGCGCGCGTCGTTTTGCCGGCCCTCCAGGAAGGCGAGGGCGCCAGGCAGCAACTCGTCATAAGGGGGTTCGAAGGTGGTGCGCTCGATGGCGGTGCGGACGTCGCTCGGCGATCCACCGGTCAACGCGTAATGGACGAGGGCGCGCGCGTTCCGGGTCACCGCGAGGGTGCGCTCGGAATTGGCCGCGATCTCCTGCGCCACCCGCTTGGACATGACGCGTTGGGCCTTGAGGGCCGAGCCCGAGCCGCGGGCGATATCGTCCTGGAGAGCGCTCATCACCCGCATCAGCTTGGGTAACTCGCTGGGCGGAGGCGGGGGCTCTGCCGTTGCCTCCTCGTTGTGATCGTCCTCGCCGTGGCGGGTGTCGTCGTCGCCTTCGCCGCGGGTGGAGGCCGTGGCGGCGTGGTCCTGGTCGGCTGACGGCACTTCGGTGGCTGCGCCATCGTCGGCGGGCGCCGCTTCGTCCGCTTTCGGTGCTGGGGCCGTGGCGAGGAGCCCAAGATGCGGCGGCAACGCTTCGGTGTCGTGATGCGTTGCTTCGGCCGGATCGTCCTCGGGACCGTCCGCGGGCGCAGATTTTTCGTTTTCGGGCGGCGCGGGCGGCTCCGCTTCGGGTTCCACCAGGACGGCCATTGCGCTGAGGGTGACCGGATCGTTGGGTTCCGCTTCTGATCCGGCGTCCGCAGGCAGCGTGCCGGCGTCGCGGTGCGGATGGCGCGGCGGCAGCGCGGGTACGAGCGGGGTGGAGCCAGCCAGCATGGGCGCAGTGCGCGGCGCTGGCGCGGCCGGGGGCGCGGCGCGGGTCGGTGGCAGCGCGATCTCGCGCGGTGCCGGCGTCGGGATCGCAACGGTGTGGCGGGGCTGTGCGGCGGGTTGGGGCGGCGTGGCGCTGGCGCGCGGCAAAGGCGCGTCGGCGCTCGCCCGCGCGGGGCGCGTGCTCGGCGTGACGGCATCCGGGTCGAACGCAGCGTCCTGTTCGGGGTCGAGGGCGCCGACGACGCTGACCAGCGGCAGGGGCGGCGGCCGCCGCAATTCCGGATCCGCGTCGTCGAGGCCGAGGACATTGGTTCCGCCGTCCGGCCCACCATAGGCGGTGTCGTCGGCGACCGCCTCCGATGGCACGAAACTGTCGGACGGGGGGGCGGGCGATGCAGGCTGCGCGGGCAGTCGGGGCTCCTGCGGCACGAGCTGCATGGGCTCACCGGGCTTGGGGCTCAGCCCCATCGCGACCCGCAGGCGCTCCATGAGACCGCCTTGCCCCTCGCCCTGTTCGGACGCGGCGTCACGCCGATCGGGCGGATCGGTGGTGAAGAAGTTCGATTCGCCGCGGCTCTCACCCGTCAACGCAGGCATCGCCAACGCAAGCACGATGGACGACGCGACGACCCTCCGGACTGTCGCCATCATTGGGCCTCCGGCGCGGGTTGGTACAAGATCTCGATACGGCGGTTTTCGGAGGCCAGCGGATCGGCCGGATCGACGGGCTGGCGATCCGCCAGTCCCTCGACACGCACGAAGCGCCGTTCGTCGACGCCGCTCGAGACCAGCGCGTTCTTGGTCGCATGGGCGCGCTCGAAGGACAGCATCCAGTTGTCGGAGCTGCCACCCAGGAACGGCCGCGCGTCGGTATGCCCACGCACGATGATTTGGCCGTCGCGCTCGGCAAGCACGCTGCCAACGCGGGTGAACAGGTCGAGCGCGTCGCCGGTGGGGGCGGACGAGCCGATGGAGAACATGGATATGGCATTGCCGTCGGTGAGGGAGATGAGCACGGTCTTTTCTCCGGCGGTCACCTCCACCTCGGCGCTGCCCGTTGCGCCGGCCAAGGCCTGCTGCAACTCGTCGCGGGCCGCCGCGGCACGTGCCTCCTGGCTGTCCGGCGCCTGCTGCGAAGGATCCTTCGGTTGTGCCAGATCGGCATCGCCGGCCGCATCGGGCGCGGCCACAGTGGCGAGAATGGCGTCGGCGACGGCCGAGCGCGGCCCGATATCGACTTGTGCGGTGGTCTGGCGGTCCTGCGGGCCGGTATTTTGTGTGGCCGCTGGCGCAACGTCGTCGGCGGGGCCGGCGGCCTGGTTGGGCGCATCGGACACGCGCGTGTTGACGCCGCGCGGCACTGGCGCACCGGCATCGACCACCGCATCCGGCGGGGGCGTGTCGGCACTGTCGGAGCGGCCGGGCCGCAGCGTCTGGGAGCGCTGGGCCTGGACGGTCTGCCAGTAGGCGGGGTCGAAGGGGTCGCGCTGATTTTCGCTGCGCGCTTCGGTGCCGGTGACGCCCTGCGTCGATTCGGGCACGTCCACGGCGGTGGGCTGGTCGGGCGAGATATCGGAGGCGGAGGAGGCGAGCTCGGCGAAGGGGTCGTTGAACTCGGCGTTGTCCGTTTCCTCCAGCATGCCCGCCGAGGCCATGGTCCGGTCGTTGCCTTCTTCCACGTTGCCGCCGCCCAGCGCGCTGCCCGATTGGCCGGGGACTTCCGCACCGAGCGGGTTCTCGCCGGTCTTTTTGCCGTCTTCCTCACCCGAGGCGGGCGGCAGCGTATCCTCCGACGGGTCCGAGACACCCCGCACGGCCGACGGCGCCGACATCAGGTTCATGGGGTTGAAGTAGTTCGCGATCGACTTTTTGATTTCCTCGTCGGTCGCATTCACAAGCCACATCAGCAGAAAGAACGCCATCATGGCCGTCATGAAGTCGGCATGGGCGATTTTCCACACGCCGCCCTTCTTCGGCGGCGCGTCGTCTTCGACCCGTTTGATGACGATGATGTCGCTACTCTTTACCATGGCGCGGTCCTGTTGCGGCGGCGAGGGTGGTCGCCCATGCTTTGATGGTCGTGCGCAGCGTGGTCTCGTTCACGTTGGCGACGAGTTCGCCATCATTTGACGCAACAAGCTTGAGGCCGGCTGTGTCGCCGGACCGAACCGCGGTCAACGCATTGAGAAGTGATTGCGGCCCGCTGATGGTGATCGGCTCGATCGTCGAACCTTCGGCCCGGCCCATCAGCCGTTCCAGGCTGGCTGAAAAGCGGCCGACCGACTTGGTGCGCATCGCCTCCTCAAGGACTGGGGAGAGAGCGAGCGTGATGGCGTCGGCGAGCCGGTTGTGCAGGTCGACGAACGCCTGGTCGAGCTGGGTCGACAGCTTTTCGCCGATATCCTCGGCCCAGCGTTTGCGCTCCGCCGCGAGGGTTGCCTCGAACTTGCGGCGCTCCTCGGCGCGGACCTCTTCGACTGTCGGTTCGGGCACGGCCGGCTTGGGGGGCGCCGTCGCTTCGGCCGCCTTGGTGTCGGCGTGGGAGGGGCGGGCCACCGGCTTGTCGAAGGGTTCGATCGCGGCCACAAGCTGCTTTTTGAAGCGGCCCGCGGTCACGTCCGTCGCGCTTTTGCGCGGCAGATGGGACGGGTCGAACGGATTGAGCCGGGCCGAGGAGCTGGCACCCGCTCCATTCGTCGGGGCGGGCGCGTCGGTTGCGTGGTGGGCGGAACGCGCGTTGAGGGCCTTGAGGATCGTGCCGGGCTCGAAGCTGCCGTTCGGCATCGATGCGGCCGGGTCGCTGCGCGAACTGCCCGTTTCGCGCAGCGTCGGCAGGGTCTCGCTGAATTGGCGCATATCAGGCTTTCTCCGCCGCGAGGAGCCACTGCTTCATCAGTTCGGCGGCCTTCTGTGCGTCGTAGTCGACGATCTGCTGCAGGCGCGTCTGCGGCGTCTTGCCCATCTTGGCCTTGAGGCTTTCGATGAGATTGACCTCGTCTTCCTCGCTCGCTTCGCCGCCGGCCGCCGCAAGCAGGTCGCTCATGGCGTCCTGGGTCTTGGGCTGGTGCATCAGCGAGCGCACGGCCGGCCGCAGGCCGAACCAGATCAGCAGGACCGCCACCACCAGCACGATACCGGCGTTGATGATCGTGCCGAGCTGGCGGTTGAGGGCGCCCAGCCAGCCTTCCGGCGGCAAGGCGTCCAGCGCGTCGCGCTCCGGCGCGAAGGGGACGGTGGCGACCTTGAGCTGGTCGCCCCGTTCGACGGAGAAACCGGCCGAGGTACGCACCAGCTCCTCGATATCGCCGATCTGGGTGTCCACCGGCAGGCCATTTGTGTCTTCGGCGTTGGCGACGAGACGATCCTGATTGACGAGAACGGCGATCGACAGGCGCTCGATCGTGAAGCCGTCGCGCACCCGCTCCACAGTCTTGGTGGGGACGTTGAAGTTGGTGAGCTCCTCGCGCCGTGTCTTATCCTCGCGGGCGTCGGCGCCGCCGGCGGCGGGCAGCTCCTCCTGCGGGATGTTCTGCTGCACGGTCACGGGTTCGTCGAGGTTGCGGTTCTGCGCCGATTCTTCCTCGCGCACCGAGCGGCGGGAGACCGGCACGGCCCCTTCGGGGTCGAAGGTGGTCTCGTTCTCGCGCAGCTTGTCGATGTTGAGCCGCGAGGTGACGCTCACGGTGAAGTTCTGGACGCCCAGGAACGGCACTAGCGTCTTGCGGATCTGTTCTTCGAGCCCGGCGTTGGTCTCCTTCTGCAGCCGCGAGAGGCGACCGGACGACTGGTTGTCCGGGTCGTCACCCGAGGCGAGCACGGCACCGCGCGTGTCGAGCACGGTGACGCCGCCGATCTCCATGCCGGGGATTGCGCCGGCGACCAGGTTGCGGATGGCGTCGGCGGACGCGTCGCCCTTGGCGCCATCGGTGCGGATGACGACGGAGGCGGAGGCGGGCCGTTGCTGGCGGGTGAACGACCCGCGATCGCTCATGACGAGGTGAACGCGGGCGGCCGAGACGCCTTGCATTCCTTGGATGGTGCGAGCGAGCTCGCCCTCCAGGGCACGCACACGCGTCACCTCCTGCATGAAGGAGGTGAGGCCGAAGGAGCCGATCTCGTCGAACAGCTCATAGCCGGCGTTGGGGCTGCGCGGCAGGCCGTTCTCCGCGAGCAGCATCCGCGCCGGCGCTGTGTCGGCGTGGTTGACGAGGATGGCCGATCCGTCGGCAGCGACGTCGAACGAGATGTTGGCGTCCGACAAAACCCCGCCGATCCGCGTCACATCCTCCCGGTCGAGCCCGGTGTAGAGCACCTCTCGCTGGGGTTGGGCGAGATAACTCGCCCCGACGCCCACAACGACGAGAGTTGCGATGGCAACCGCTGCGAGCCCAAGCAGGCGGCGCGGTCCAAGGTCTTTCAGATTTGCGAGCATTTGCTCGACGCGTTCGCGGCCGCTCATCGGCCCTCCTCATGGCGAAACAAGTAACGACATGCGAGTGGCGGCGCCTTCATTGGTGCCGGGTCTCTGCAGGGGTACGGTCGCCCAAGAAACTGTGCCGTGACTTGCGGCGGACGGTCGGAGTGTTCGATCGCTGGGGACCGGACACGATGAAGCGGCCGCGTGGAAAACCACGGCGGCCGCATCAATGATGAGAGGGGAGGGTGGCGGGCGCGGGGACGCGCGACCGCAGCCAGGCCGGCGTCGGGTCCACGGGGGACCCTTGCCGGCTGGCCGTTCGCACGCGCTTACTGGAAGAGCTGGAGCAGGCTCTGAGCGGAGGTGTTGGCGATCGCGAGCGACTGGACGGCCAGCTGCTGCTGGGTTTGCAGGGCTCGAAGTCGCGTCGATTCTTCTTCCATGTTGGCATCGACGAGCGCGCCGATGGCGCGGTCGTTGGCGTCCACCAAGGCTTCGACGAAGGTCATCTGCGATTCGGCGCGAGCCAGGCCGACACCGACCTCGTTCTGAGCCGCGATCACCTCGGTCAGCGCATCGTCGACGATCCGAAGATAGTTTTCGAGCATGCCGAGATCGGTGGCCGAGTCGCTCAAGGCCGAGATGTCGACGTTGAGGATCGAGCTGGTAATGGCGGTGGCGCCAGCGCCCTGGGTCCGGTCGATATCAAGAATGCCGGTGGGCGTTGCGTTGCCATCGGTCAGATAGATGGAGGAGATATCGACATCGATTGTCGAAATCTGGACCGCGCCGCCTTGTCGCTCGAACGAGGCGACGACGGATTTGGTCATGTTCTCTGTGGTGTTGTCGGCGATCGCGAGGAAGTTCTGCTCGTTGATCACCGCAGCGCCGGCTTTGTTCCCCATATCGGTGAGGAGGCCGGAGATTTCCTCCTGCACGTTGGTGCGGTTGATGCCCGGCTGGCGCGCCGAGACGATCAGCTGCTTGATCTTGTCGAGGCTTTCGCGGGTCGATTCCAACCCGCTATAGGCGACATCGAAGACCGAGCGACCCAACGCGATGGCATCGCGCACGGCGCCGAGGGCGCCGTTGTCGGAGCGTGTGGTGGTGGCGATCGCCCAGTAGGCGGCGCTGTCGGACGCTTCGCGGATGCGCAGACCGGTCGAGACTCGGTCGTTCGACTCAATCAGGCTCATGGTGATCTGATTGAGCGTCTGCAGCGCGACCATGGCAGAGACGTTCGTGAGTAAGCTCGTCATCGTCTTTCTTCCTTGAACGAAGGTGTAGTCGAAAGACATGCCGGCGGACGGCACTGCAGGACGACATCATGTCTTTGGTTCCCGGCTTCCCCTCACAATCGGGGTGGGGCGGGCGCTTGCCCGGCCAACCTGCGTTGTATGCCGTATAGCGATGACAGCTTTGCCGAAGCTGGCCCCTGGGCGATATCTGCCATAACCAAAACCGCAACACCCAGGCGAATTGCTCTTTTTTGCCGACGAGCGAAAAAAGAAAAAAGGGCCGTGCCCGACGGCACGACCCTTTGAAAGGCCGGACCGTGCTGCAGCACGGTCCGGATTTGTGGTGTGGTCTACTGGAACAGGAAGAGGACGTTCTGGGCCGCCGTGTTGGCGATACCGAGCGACTGGATGGCGAGCTGCTGCTGCGTCTGCAGGGCCCGCAGCTTGGTGGACGCTTCCTCCATGTCGGCATCCACCAGCGCACCGACCGCGCGGTCGTTGGCATCCATGAGCGCGCTCAGGAAGGTGTTCTGGCTGTCGGCACGCGCCAGGTTGACGCCGACCGAGTTCTGGGCGGCGATGACGTCGACCATGGCTTCGTCGACGATGGCGATCAGCTCTTCAAGCTCGGTCAGGTCGGCGGTGGAGTCCGTCAGCGCCGAGATGTCGATGGCTTCGACGGACGAGGTGGTGCCACCCACCGTGCGATCCTGGTCCAGCAAGCCGGTCGGCGTGGCGTTGGCGTCGAACAGGATCACGGTGGAGATGTCGAGATCGATCGTCGACACCGTGATGGTGCCGCCGGCGGCACGCTCGAAGGAGGCGACCACGGCCTTGGTGGCGTTGTAGTTCGCGTCGCTGGTGTCGACGGACAGGAAGTTCTGCTCGTTGATCACCGAGGCGTCGGCCTTGGTCTGCATGTCGGTCAGCAGGCCGTCGATTTCCACCTGCACCGCGGCGCGGTCGACGCCCGGCTGACGGGCCGAAACCAGAAGCTCTTTGATCTTCTGCAGGTTGCCGCGAACCGAGTCGAGACCGTTATAGGTCACGTCCAGCGTCGACTTGCCGATGGCGAGTGCGTCGCGCACCGTGCCCATGGCGCCGGTGTCGGAGTTCGTGGTGGTGGCGATGGCCCAGTAGGCGGAGCTGTCCGAAGCCTGCGAAATACGCAGACCCGTGGAGACCGCGTTATTGGTCTTGTTCAGACCGGCGTTGATGTCGGTAAGCGTCTGCAACGCGACCATAGCCGCGGTGTTGGTGAGAAGGCTCGTCATCTGGTTTCCTAACGCAAATACAAAAACGGAAACATGCCGATGATGGCGGGTACATGAGAGCGTCATGCTGCTGGCGGGTCTTCGACCGGCGCCAATGTGCCTTGCAGCGACTTATGCCGTCCCTTGCCTGCGCGGGGCTGACTTGAGGTCCACCAGCCGCAGACGCCGACGGTGAGCCCTTGCCGCAAGGGCGGCCCGCCGGTCCCGCGCAAAAGGCGAGCGAGGAACGAAAGTCCCTCGCTCGCCTTTCATTGTGCGCGCGTCGCGGGCGTGAAGCCCGCTCCGGTGGGCTAGAACAGCGATTCGAACCCGTCGCCCGAAGACGGCTCCGTGCTCGCCAGCAGGGTCTGGTCGGCGAACGCGTCCCCATCGCCCGCCGGCGCGAAATTCGTCATCGCGAGACTGGCCGCCCCGCCCGACACCGAGACCGAGACGATTTCGGTCGCAATCTCGCCGGACAGATCCTTCACTTCGACGGTGTACTTGATCGTGGTCTGGCCGTCGGAACCCAGGAAATCGAACGCGTCCGAATTGCTGTCGAAGCTCCAGGCGAGCGAGCCTTCCACCTTGTTGGCGACCACGGGGATGCTCGGCGACAGACCGAAGAAGCTGCGCAGCTCCGCTTCGGTGAGGTTGTTGTTGACGCCGCCCCCGGTGGCGGCGACGCCGACGAGCGAGGCAGACACGACGTCGCCCTTGTCGATGTCGGCGACGAGGAAGGTGCCGTCAGCTGCGATCGGCCCGCCGCTGGCCGACAGGCTCACCGCGCTGTCGCTCGTCGGTGCGATCGTGGGAGCGTCGTTCTGGCCGCGGACGGTGATGGTCAAGGGCACCTCGACGCGGTTGGTCTGGTCGTCCGCGACGGTGTAGTTGGTCTTCAGCACGTAGTTCTTGCCCGGCGCCAGCGAGTCGAAGGCGGTGCCCGGGTCGAACAGAAGCGTGCGGCCGTCGTCGCTGATCGTAAGGCTCGCGCCGGCGGTCAAGCGGCGCGCATCGACGCCGATGATCTGGAGCCGATCGTTGCTGTCCACCAGATTGACGGTATCGCCCAGGATGTCGCGGTCGTTCGCGAGAACGTCGAAGACCGCGGGGGCGTTTTCGGTGGTGGACACCGAGTCCGCTTCCCCGACGACGGGGCCGACGATGTCGAGGTGCTCGAAGCCGGAAATCGTCGCCTTGATCTTGCGGGTGGAATATTCGTCGTCCGGTCCGGCGGTCGCCAGGAACTCCTGCAGGGCGCGCAGCTCGCGCACCACGGCCTTCGTACTTCCCTGCTTGGCATCCAGGACGATCTGCAGGGTGTCGAAGCCTTCGTCGCCGTCGGCAATATTGCGCGTGCGTTGGACGTCGACGACGTTGACGCGCAGGTAGTCGTCACCTGCGCCCAGATGAGCCTCGTCGTTGCCGCGACCGAGCAGCACCAGATCGTTGCCGTCGCCGGCGAAGACGGTGTCGTTGCCAGGCCCCAGAAAGGCGCGGTCGTTGCCCGTTCCAAGCTCCACGTAGTCGTGGCCGGCGCCGCCGTAGACCGAATCGTCGCCGTCCTGGCCGTAGAGGCTGTCGTTGCCGGCGCCGCCCATGACGGTGTCGTTGCCGTCTCCGCCGTAGACGGCATCGTTGCCGCTGAACGCATAGATGAGTTCCGACGCGATACCGCCGGTGATGCTTTCCCCGTTCGATGTGCCTTCGATCTGCGAGACGGTGCTGCGGACGACGTCGAAGTCCTCCTCCGTCATCATGTGCACCCGGCCGGGATGGATGCTCAGGTCCGCATCGGCGCCGCGATCTTCGAAGAAGATGCGCGTCTTCTCCATCATGTTGATGTCGAACTTCGGATCGAGCTCATGCACGGTGAGGCGTATGGGCTGATCGGACAGGTCGTTGCTGTAGATTTGCTTCTGCTGATTTGGAGGCAGATTGACGCCGTTATAAGGCGCCGACATCAGCACCACATTCTGGAAGCCGGTGTGGCCACGCCCCACGTATTCGGCGACCAGCGTGGAGCCCTGGCTGTGACCGGCCAGCACGATCTGGCTGCGGTCGATCCCGTCGGCTTCGAGCGCCGCGATGAGCGCGTCGATGCCCGCGAGCGCCGATAGAAGATTGGCGTTGTCCGGCGGGACGATCCAATCGTCGAACCACTCTCCGTCGGCCGACGCGGGGGCCAGATAGGTTACGTTCGGGTTGTCTGCAAATATCGTCTCGAGATTTTCGAACATCCGGTCGTCGTTGCCGCCTCGACCGTGGAAGCCGATAACGACGTACTCGGCCTCGGACAGGGCCGCTCCGCCCATGGATACGTATTGGATCTTTTCACTGCTAAAATTATAGTAATCGGCCTCAATGTCTTCAGGGGGCATAACAATACATTCCCAACTCGGTTACGAAAACAGTGCAATTTGAGCAAAATTTGGCGAGCTTGGCAAGGAATGAATTTGATCCCGTTATCGCCATATTTCGTAAGGGGATACGGGTCAAATTTACGTGTGCCCTGGATTTGCGCGATTGCGGCCCATCGCGGAAATCGGGCGGAAATATGGCGTAAGTGTGTTGGTGGTTAAGGCGCCGCGCGGCGGTCGGCTGAAACCGGCAGCGGCGCGCGGCGTGGGGCCAACGCAAAATCGGGCCGCGCGCAGGCGCGGCCCGTCTGTTAGATGGGGCTCGATCCGAGAACTACGCTGTTATTGGAACAGGTACAGCACGTTCTGCGCGGAGCTGTTGGCGATCGACAGCGACTGGATGGCGAGCTGCTGCTGGGTCTGCAGAGCCTGCAGCTTGGTGGACGCTTCCTCCATGTCGGCATCGATCAGGGCGCCAACCGCGCGGTCGTTGGCATCCATCAACGCGTTGAGGAAGGTGGACTGACTTTCGGCGCGGGCCAGATTGACGCCGATGGAGTTCTGTGCGGAGATCACATCCGTCAAGGCTTCGTCGACGATGGCGATCATCTCGTCCAGCGTGGTGAGGTCGGCGGCGGAGTCGGTCAGCGCCGAGATGTCGATGGCTTCGACGGACGAGGTGGTGCCGCCAACCGTGCGATCCTGGTCCAGCAGGCCGGTCGGCGTGGCGTTGGCGTCGAACAGGATCACGGTGGAGATGTCGAGATCGATCGTCGACACCGTGATGGTTCCGCCGGCGGCGCGCTCGAAGGAGGCGACGGTGGCCTTGGTGGCGTTGTAGCCGGCCGCGCTGGTATCGACGGACAGGAAGTTCTGCTCGTTGATCACCGAGGCGTCGGCCTTGGTCTGCATGTCCGTGATGAGGCCGTCGAGTTCCACCTGTACCGCGGCGCGGTCGACGCCCGGCTGACGGGCCGCAACCAATAGCTCCTTCATGGACTGCAGGTTGTCGCGAACCGAGTCGAGACCGTTGTAGGCGACATCCAGCGTCGACTTGCCGATGGCGAGCGCATCGCGAACCGTGCCCATGGCGCCGGTGTCGGACTGCGTGGTGGTGGCGATGGCCCAATAGGCGGAGCTGTCCGAAGCCTGCGAAATGCGAAGGCCCGTGGAGACCGACGAGGTGGTCTTGTTCAGGTTCGAGTTGATGTTGCTCAGGGTCTTGAGGGCGACCATGGAGGCGGTGTTGGTGAGGAGGCTCGTCATGGTTTCGTTTCCTTGGGTACGAGATACTAGATGGAAACATGCCAACAAAGGCGGATAGACTGAGGCATCATGCCATCGGCGGGGTGTGCGACATCAATAGTCCACTGTCACACCGCGAAACGCGCGGCGCGGGATGTTGATTACTGTGGCGCTGGGCCGGGTTGTTGTCTTGGTTGGATCAACGCCATCGTCGGCGCTGATTGTGGGCTGGTGGCCCTGCCGTCACCGCACCGTGGGTCGGCTGCCCCGGGGGGCGCACCCTTCGATCCGGCAGGGGACAGTTGCGAGCCCGATCGCAGCGGCACAGTCGTCGAAGATCGCATCGATGGCGTTCGACGTCGCCTGCCAGGCGGTGGCCATGTACTGGATGATGAGGCTCGTCATCGTGTCGTTTCCTACGCAGGAACAAAGAAATTTGAAGACATGCCGATGAGGCTGCGAACCGAGGCATCATGCCGCCAGTGTTGGCGGCTCCAACAGTGAGCCGCCGAATGCCTCCTACCCGAACTCTTGAGAATATCTCCTATCCGCGTCTGCAGATGTTGGAGCGATACGTTTGAGCCGGTCAGGTAAATGATCTAACGAGGGATCCGATCAAAAGGTTCCACCCATCGATCAGCACGAAAAACAGGATTTTAAAAGGTAACGCGATAATCGTCGGCGGCATCATCATCATGCCCATCGACATGATCAGCGTGGCCACGATCAGGTCGATCACCAAAAACGGCAGCAGAACCAGAAAGCCGATCTCAAAGCCGCGCCGCAGTTCGGAAATCATGAACGCGGGGATGAGCATGCGCAGCTCGACCGACTGGGCGTCGGACGGCTGGACTCCGGCGAGGTCGGCGAAGAGCTCGAGGTCGGCCGGGCGAACGTGGGACAGCATGAACGCACGGAACGGCTCGGTCACGCGCTCATAGGCCTCTTCCTCGCTGATCTCGTTCTGCGTCAACGGCTGTACGCCGTCGCGCCAGGCGGCGTCGAAGGTCGGTCCCATGACGTAGAACGTCATGAACAGGGCGAGCGAGATCATCACGATGTTGGCCGGCGTCGTCTGCAGCCCGAGCCCGGCCCGCAGGAACGACAGCGCCACGATGATGCGCGTGAAGCTGGTCACCATGATGAGCAGGCCCGGTGCCAACGACAGCACCGTGATCATCGCGACGAACTGGATGATGCGTCCGCTCGCCGAGCCCGTGCCTTCCGGCAGGAGCTGCGACAGGTCGAGCCCGCGCGACTGCGCCGCGGCGGCGCCCACCCCCAGGAAGCCGACGAACCCCGCTGCGAGGGTGAACAGGACGGGGCGGCGCAGGTGGCGGATCATTGCAGGATCATGGCCTTGATTATGAGCTCTTCCACGGCCTCTTGCGACTGGAAGCGCACGTGGTCGTTGAGATCGTCGCGCAGATGATTGAGGGCGCTGGCGCCCTGGACCTCGTTCACGGTCAGCGTGCGCGCGAAGGCGAGGATGCTCGCGGCCGCCTCAGCCTTCAGGCGGTCCACGTCGTCGACCTTTTCCTTCTGGATGACGATGGCCGTCTCTAGGCGCAGCCACGTTTCGGCCGGCGAGGCGAGATTGGTGATCACCGGGTCGAGGTCGACAACCGTACTCTGCGCATCCCACGCGAGCGCGTCGTCCACCTTCTGCGGCACCTCGGTGGCCTTTTTCTTCTCGGCCGCCGCGATCGTCTCCACCTGATTGAGTGCCAGCATCGCGCCGCCGCCCACGCCCAGCACCGTCGATACCAGGAGGGCGAGGACGAGACCCATGATGCCGGGCCCCTTCTTCTCCGGCACCGCGCGCGGCGCAGGGTTCTCGATGTTGTCGTCTTCGTCCATCAGAAGGGCACCACGCGGTCGTAGATCTGTTGGCCCCAGTTGGGCGACTGGACTTCGCTGGAGCGTCCGCGGCCGCCGTACGAGATGCGCGCCTCGGCGATCTTTTCGTAGCTCACCGTGTTGGAACGCGTGACGTCGAGCGGGTTGACGATGCCGGCCAGCTTGAGCACGCGCACCTCGGCGTTGACGCGGATCTCCTGCGTGCCGGACACGATGAGGTTGCCATTGGTGAGCACCTCGGTGACGATCACGGCCACGCGCAGTCGGACGCTCTCGGACCGGTCGATGGCCCCCGAGCCGCGGTAGCGCGAGCTGGAGCCGATACCGAGGTTGCCGTCGGCGTTGGCCGACCCGGACGGACCGTCGAAGCCTTGACCGTTGGCGCCGATCGCAAAGTCGGCGCTGACGTCGGACTCGCGCTTGCGCTCGCTCTCGTTGTCGAACTGGGCCTCGTCGTCGATCTCGATCAGCACCGTCAGCACGTCGCCGACATTGCCGGCGCGCACGTCGGTGAGGAGGTCGCGGCTCTGGCGTCCGTACAGCGACGCGCTGTCGGACATCGATAGAGGCACGGCAGTGGGGATCGCCGTGCGGGTGACGGCAAGCCCCTCGCCGATCGGCGTGAGGGCGGGCACGCCCAGGGGCTGGCCTTCCGCGCACCCGGCGAGGGCCGCGATGGCAACGAAGCTCAGGGGACGCCTCATCCTTTGCTCCTGTCGCTCTCGCGTCCCATCCCGGACAAGATGGTTGCGATCCGGGCGGCCTTGTCGGTGGCCATTTCGTTGAGCACGGCGCTGGCCGCCCGCGGGGAAAGCTTGGCGATGATGGCGGCGGCGGTGGTCTCGTCCATGGCGCCGAGCTGCTCGGAGGCAGCGTCCGGCCGCATGGCCGTGTAGATGGACACCAGGCTCTCCTGGGCGCGGTCCAGGAAGCGTTGACGCCGATCCAGCCACATCTCGTACTCGATGCGCTTGGCCTCCAGCGCTTCGATCCGCGACTGAACCTGCGCTTCCAGCTCCGTGAGCTTGGCCGCCTTCTTGGCGAAGCGCGCGTCGGAGGCGGCGTCGGCAAGGTTGGTGCAGTAGGCGATGGCGGTATCGAGCCCATCCTGCTCGCCGGTCTGGCCGATGGCGTGTCCCGCCGGAACCGCGGTCGAAACCGTCAGAAGGCAGGCGAGTGCGGCGACCTGCCATCGCGCGGGGCGGGTTTTGGTGGGCGGCCGATTGGGCGGGCCTTCGGAGGCGGGGCGCAACGGCGGCGGGGAGGCGGGGGTGTTGGTCATTGGACGATGAGCTCCGCCTGCAGGGCGCCGGCAGTCTTGATGGTCTGGAGAATGGAGATGATGTCGGTGGGCTGCAGTCCGATGCGGTTGAGCCCGTGCACCAGGGTCTGCAGGTCCGTGCCCTGCACGATGGCAAGCTTGCCGCCGGCTTCGTCCGCCTCGACGGTGGTGAATGGCGTCACCACGGTTCGCCCGTCGCTGAACGGGCCCGGTTGCGAGACCTGGGGCTCTTCCGTCACGCGCAGGGTGAGGTTGCCGTGGGCAAGGGCGACGGTCGACACCCGCACGTTCTGGCCGATCACCACCGTGCCCGTCCGCTGGTCGATCACGACACGCGCCGGCACGTCCGGCTCGACCGTGATCTGTCCGATCTCGGCCAGGAAGCGCGTGGCGCCCACACCGCTCGGCTTGTGCAATTCGACGGTGCGAAGATCCCGTTCGGCTGCGATCCGCCGCCCCCAGCGCGTTTCGCTATACTCGTTGACGGCATCGGCGATCAGCGAAGCGGTGCGATAGTCTGGATTGGCGAGCTCGAGCACCAGGCGCTCCAGGTTCTGCATCGAGCCGGGTACGCGCCGTTCCACGAGCGCCCCGCCGGGGATGCGACCGGCCGTGGGCACGCCCTGGGTCAGAGCGTCGGCCTGACCTTCCACCACGAAGCCGGATGCCTGGACCGGCCCTTGCGCGACGGCGTAGACCTTGCCGTCGCCACCGGTCAGAGGCGTGACCACCAGCGTGCCGCCGCGCAGCGACGTCGCGTCGCCGATGGAGCCGAGCAGCACGTCGATGCGCGAGCCGATGCCGACGAAGGGGGGCAGGTCGGCCGTCACGGTGACGGCGGCGACGTTCTGCGCCCGCAGCGGCACCCCGCGCACGGCGACGCCCATGCGGTCGAGCATCGACTTCAGCGCCTGCTCAGTGAACGGTGCGTTGCGCAGGGTGTCGCCGGTTCCGGCAAGCCCGATGACGAGGCCGTAACCGATGAGCTGGTTGTCGCGCACGCCCTGGACGGTGGTGATGTCCTTGATGCGCGCGACGCCGGCGCTTGGAGCTCCCGGCGCGCCTGCGGCCAGGAGCAAGGTGGCCGATGTCGCGGCGAGGAGGACGAGGAGCGTGCGCGGCAGTTTCATGGTGCGCTCACCTCGATCGCGCCGTCCATGCCGACGACGCCCGTGATAGTGCGGCCCGAATCGAGATTGCGGGCCTGGATGAGATCGCCGGCGCTGCCGTCGTCCATGGGTAGGACGGTGGCCGAGATGGTGAGGTTGCCCATGCGAAAACGCGCCTGTGTCGGCTTGCCGCGATGGACGAGGCGCACCTGGCGGAAGGCGTTCCTGGGGATCGGCTGTCCAGCGACCAGGGTGCGCCGTGCCGCCTTGCCGATGGCATCACCCGGATTGGTGATGACCGACAGCGGCCGATCGGGATCGAAGAAGAAATGCTTCTCGGTCAGCATCTCGGGCGTGATGCGATCGCCTTGGGCTATGGTCTCGGACGGCACCGGCAGGAGGCCGCCCGACTGGTCGGCGAGCGCCGCGCCGCTGGCCGGCAAGGCCAGCGCAAGCGCCACCAGCGCGCTCTGCGCGGTGTGCGAGATCGAACCGATGGCGCGCCGCATCAGCGAATCCCCTGGCTGACCACGCCGGCCATGTCGTCGGCCGCGGAAATCACTTTGGAGTTCATCTCGTAGGCGCGCTGGGCGGAGATGAGCTCGGTGATTTCCTTCACCGGGTCGACGTTGGAGGATTCCAGATAGCCCTGGATCAACGAGCCGCGGCCATCGACGCCGGGAAAGTCTTCGGCCGGGTCGCCGGACGACACCGTCTGGCGGAAGAGGTTGTCGCCCAGCGCCTCGAGGCCGGCATCGTTGGGGAACATGGCGAGCGAGAGCTGACCGATCAGCTCGGGGTCCTGCTGCCCCGCGATGATCGCGCTGATCTCGCCGGACTTGTTGATGACGATGCTGGTGGCGGTGATGGGCACCGACAGGCCCGGTTGCACTTCGTAGCCGTCGAGGGTGACGATCTCGCCGTTGGGGCCGAGGTTGAAGGCGCCGGAGCGGGTGTAGAGCGTCTCGCCATCGGGGCCGGTGATTTGGAACCAGCCGCTGCCGTTAATGGCGAGGTCGAACTCGTTGCCGGTCTGCTTCAGCGAGCCCTGTTCGTGCAGGTTGCGCACCGCGATGTTGCGCACGCCGAGGCCGACACGCGCGCCCTCCGGCACGGGCAGCTCGCCGTTGCGGTTCGGCACGCCCTGTCGGCGGTCCACCTGGTAGAGGAGATCGGCAAACTCGGCACGGGCGCGCTTGAACCCGGTGGTGTTGATGTTCGCGACGTTGTTCGCGATCACCTCGAGATTGGTCTGCTGCGCGTTCATGCCGGTCGCGGCAATGGCCAAGGCCTTCATCATGGGCTCCTTTGGATGGCGGGGACAGTGGGCTCGCGTCAGGTGCGAGCCTCGGCCGGACTAGATCTGCATCCGGCTGATTTCCTGGTAGGCGGCGACGACGCGGTCGCGAACGGCGATGGCCGCCCTCAGCTGCTGCTCCGCACTCATCAGCGCCTCGACGACGTCCTGCACGGAATTGTCGCCGGCGATGCCGGAGATGGCGGCGGCTTCGCCGGCGCGCAGCGTATCGCGTGCGGTCGCCGCGACGTTGGCAAAGGTCTCGCCGAAGTTTGCCGCCGTCGGGGCGACCGTTCCCGTCACGGCCCGGGTGGTGTCCTTGCCGGAAAGAGGAAGAATAGCGTCCATCATGATCCGCTCCTCAATAAGTCGATCGTCATCGCGATCATCGAACGGGCGCGCTTCATCATTTGAAGGTTTGCCTCGTAGGAAAGGTTCGTTTCGCGCATGTCCGCCATCTCCGTCAGGAGATTGACGTTGGGCAGCTTGACGTTGCCCTGGTCGTCGGCGGCGGGATGGCCGGGATCGTGCTCGACCACGAAGGGGGTCTCATCGACCCCGTAATTCTTCACCCGCACGGACAGGGCGCCGATATCGCGGTCGAGCTCGGCACCGAACACGACCGTTTTGCGCTGATAGGGATCGGCACCCGGTGTGCCGGCGGTGGAGCGGGCATTGGCGATGTTCTGGGTGACGATCTTGAGGCGGTGCGTCTGCGCTTCCATCCCAGCGCCGGCGAGGCGCTGGATCATCACGAGCGGATCGGGGCTCATCGGAACGACACCGAAGACAGCATCATGCGATGGAAGGAGCTCAGCACCGAGAGCGCCAGCTGGTGGTGGCGGGCGGTGTCGTCCGCCTTCATCAGCTCTTCGTCGAGAGAGACGGTATTGGCGGAGTGCTTAACGTCCCAGGACCGCGATGGGTCGACGTTCTCTGCGCGCATCTCCAGGTCGGAGATCACCATGTGCTGGGGACTGGGTGCGGCAAGCTGTAGCCGGCTGCCGTGCAGCTCGGCTTGGAAGGACGCGATATCGCGTGCCTTGTAGCGTGGGGTGTTCGCGTTCGCGATGTTGCCGGCAAGGGCGGCTTGGCGTGTGGACGCCCAGTCCACGCGCGCATTCGCGAGCTTGGTCAGATAAAGCGGCTGCGGCGCCGCGGTAGCGGATACATGTCCAACGGTCATGTCGGCCTTTCGGAGAAGCGTCATGGCTCAACGGTTCGACGGTACCGTGGGCGGCTTGTCCGAGGCTGACGAGGTGGCTAGCTGCTATGCCGGCCCGGCATGGGCGGCGGCGCCCGATCGGCCCGCTCCCATGGGGAACCGGCGCATCGTCGAGGGCGCGGCTGGTGGTCAGGCGGGAGAGCGATGGGTCCGCGCGCCGCCTTTTTCGTGGGTGTAGATGAAGTAGAGAATCTGGGCGACGGCCTTGTAGAACTCCTCGGGGATCGCCTTGTCGACGTCGGAGGCGTCGTAGAGGGCGCGTGCCAGCGGCGGATCCTCGACGACGGGGATGTCGTGCTCCTCGGCGATCTCGCGGATGCGGAAGGCGACCAGATCGAGGCCCTTGGCCAGCACCATGGGCGCGCCGCCGCTGCCGCGCTCGTAACACAGCGCCACGGCAAAGTGCGTGGGGTTGGCGATCACCACGGTGGCGCGCGGTACGTTGGTGAGCATGCGGCTGCGGGCGCGGCCCTGCTGGGCGGAGCGCATGCGCGCCTTGAGCATGGGGTCGCCTTCGCTTTGCTTCAGTTCGTCCTTCACCTCGCGGCGTGACATGCGCAGGTCCCGGCGCCACTTGAGACGCGTATAGACAAGGTCCGCCGCCACCAGGATCACGGTGGCGGTGCAGATCGCCGCCAGCAGGCGGGTCGCGATGGACAGGATCTGCTCGGGCAGCAGCTTGGGGTCGACGAAAGCCGAGCGCACCACCGTTGGCAACTCCGACGACAGGGTGAAGAACGCGACCGAGGCGACGATGGCGAACTTGAAGAGCGAACGCAGGAAGTCGGCCAGGCCCTGGCTGCCGAAGATGCGTTTGAAGCCGGCCTTGATCGAGATCCGCTCCATCTTGGGCCGGATGCGCTCGGGGACGATGCGCGGGGGCGACTGGGCGACGGCGGCGATCACTCCGAAGATCGCCAGCAGGATCACCATGGGAATGATGAACAGCGCCGAGGCCCGATAGACCTCCAGAAAAAGCGCGCTCGCATCGGCGCCGCCACTGAGATCGACCTCGCCGGCCTTGTCGTGCAAATTGGCGAGGAACGCGACGAAACTGCTGGTTAGGTCCGGCGCCAGGATGCCGAAGACGACGAGCAGGCCGAGCATCGAGGCGAAAGTCGGCGCCTCGCGCGAGAACGGTGTTTGCCCCTTCTTGAGGGCGTCTTCGATCTTCTTCGGGGTCGCTTCTTCGGTGCGTTCTGAGCTGTCGGCTTCATCGGCCATCGTGATGCCTCAGCTTGGGCAGGATCCGCATGGGCAGAAGCGGAACAGGGGCGCGCGCCACGGCTGGGAGGGCTGCGGCGCGCGGCGGCATCTAGTTGACGAGCTCGCCGTCCTCGTCGCCGGTCGACAGGTCGATCTCGCCGCGCTGGCCCATGGCGAGGGCCAGTTCGGTGATCTTGCGCCGCGCATCGTTGACCTCACGCTGGGTCGACGGCTCGCCGGAGGACAGCTCCTGCTCGACCATGCGCCGCGTGCGCGAAGCGAGACACGACAGCACCTTGTTGCGGAAGCCGGCGTCCGTGCCCTTGAGCGCGATGACGAGCTGGTCGTTGTCGATGGCATCGAACAGCGTCGTGAGCGAGCGCGGGTTGAGCTTGACGATATCGTCGAAGGTGAACAACAGCGAGCGCAGGATTTCGGCCGACTTGGGGTGCGTCTGGGTGATGCCCTCGAGCACGTTCTCCATCTGGTCGAGCTCCATCTTGTTGATGATCTCGGCCATCCGGGCGTGGCTGTCGGACCCGCCCTTGAGCGAGAGGTTGACCATGAAGTCCTCGTGCAGCGTCGTCTCGATCATCTTGAGCGCATCGTCGACGACGGCCTTGGCCGTCAGCATGCGCCGGGTGACGTTGTCGCGCAGGTCCTTCGGCAACCCGCCCATGACACGCGCAGCCGTTACCGGATGGAGCTTGCCCAGAACGAGCGCCATCGTCTGGGGGTGCTCGTTGAGCAGATACGGCACGAGGCTCGTCTCGGAGATCGCCGACAACCTGTCCCAGATGGACTGCTTCACGCGCCCTTCCATCTCGGCGATCATGTCGGCGATCTGGTCGTCTGGCAGCACGCCGGTCAGGAGCGACCTGACACGATCGGCGTCGCCCGCGAGGGAGGTGCCTGCGCCGAACTGCTCGACGAATTCGTCGACCACCGCCTCGATCTGGGTGAGCGGCACAGGACGCAACTCGGCCATTGCGTGGCTCACGGTCTTCAGATCGTCCTGGCTGAGGTGCTTCATGATGGTCGCCGCACTGTCCTGCGACATGGTCATCAGCAAGGTGGCGACCTTCTCGTTTGCGCTCAGCGTGCGGGTGCGTACGGCCGGTGCAGGAGCCATCCCTAGTTCTCCAAGCTCACGCCCGGCCCGACGATCTCGGTGAGGGAGACACCGAAGCGCGAGGTGTCGTCATCGACGACCACCACTTCGCCGCGGGCGATGACGCGGCCGTTGACGACGATGTCCACCGGCTCTCCGACCCTGTGGTCGAGCGCCACCACCTGGCCGCGCCCGAGCTTCATCAGATTGGCGACGGGCATCGTCGCGGAGCCGAGCACCACCTGCATCACAACGGGGATGCGCAGGATCGAATCGGCGCTGTTGTCGCGCGCTTCGGCGCGAGCGCGCATCGCGTTGGGGCGGGGAGGGGCTTCGCGCGCCGTGGTCGTCTCGGCGCCGCCAGCGGGGTGGCGGTCTTCCTGCGCGGACATGTTTTCTTCCTGGGCCATCATAGTCCTTCCTGGCGATCAGTGACGGCCTCGCTCACACGAGACGCTGGGCGGCGTTGGCGAGCTCGCGCCAGGTGAGCGAAGACGGTTGAGAGGCAGGCAGCAGCGGTGTGTCGTCGGCATAGGCCGCCGCGCCGCCGCTGCCGCGCGGATAGGGGTCATAGGCGGGCTCGCCGCGGCCGGCCCGCGTGCGGTTGCCGAGGCCGCCGAAGCGATCGGTCCACTCCCGCAGCATGTTGAGATCCGGGTGGGTGGGATCGCCCGATGCGCCGGCGTAGGCCGCCCGGTGAGCTGCGAACTCGGCGTCTTCCTCGCGCGCCTTCTCGGTGCGCTTGGAAAGGCCCTGCTCGATCTCGTTCAGCACGAGGCGGGCCTCGTTGAGGCGGGACGCCAACGAGACTGCCATTTCTCCGCTGTGGTCGTGCAGGGCCTCCAGGGCGTTGCGTGCATTCTCCAGCGCCTGCGAGGATCGCACGAACGCCTTGGCCGCCTCGCTCTGCAGCGCGTCGAAGCGCTGCAGGCGTCGGTACATCATGATGACGCAGACGGAGGTCGCCGCCAGCGCGCTCAGGAGCACGGCATCAATTATTGAGGATATCACCGATAAACTCCTCTTCCGGGTCGAACACGGATTCGATTCGCAGTCGGTAGTCGCCGTCCGCCTGGCCGAGCTGGCACCAAAAGAGCGGCTGCTGGTTGGCCTCCAGCTTGACCGGCGAGCGCGGGGTCGCCTTCAGCGTGATGACCTGTCCCACCTTCAGCCGCGAAACCTCCTGCAGCGTCGTGGTCTTTTCATCGAGCACGGCGCGCAGCGTGACTTCGGCACGAGTGGCGCCGGCCTTCATCTGCTCGATCCAGCGGGGGTCGCGGGTGCTGGTTTCGCTGTCGCTCGATTTCGAGAGCGCCTGCCGCACCATCTGCAGCCCCGCGTGCGGCAGGATAATGAACATCTCGCCGCCACGGTTGATGGCCTGCACCAGGAACTTCGCCGCGGCGGCTTGCGCCGTGCGCCGCCCGACGACGGCAAAGTGCATGCGCGTTTCGAGCCGCTCCAGGGTGAAGTTCGCTTCCGCGGTGCCGGCGAAGGCTTGCGAGAGCACGCCGCACACCATCTCGGCGAGGCGGGTACAGATCTTCATCTCGATGTTGGAGAAGGCGCGGCCGTCTTCTTCCGGCATCTCGTTGCCGTCCGCGCCGAACATCACCTCCACGATGGTGAAGATGAAGTCGCGGTCGAAGCCCAGCACGATCTCGCAGTTCCACTCGGGGGCATCGAGGATCGCGCAGACAGCGTTCGCCTCGTAAGGCTCCAGGAGCTCGGTGATGCGCGCTTGCTCCACGTGGCTCATGGAAAAATAGCAGGGCGAGGGCGAGATCTGCCGCATCTGTTCCGAGCACGCGTTGGCGACGCGGTCGAAGATGACCGGCAGCATCGGCAGTCGATCGACCTGGACGCCGGCGGCGTCGAGCAGGCGGTCGGAAACGGAGGGTTTTTCGTCG
>JAUIJH010000238.1 GCA_030431335.1 Alphaproteobacteria bacterium | reverse complement strand
AATTTTCCTCGTCGCCCGCCTAAAGGCGAAGCCCCGCAAGGAAGCGGCGCGCGCCGAGGCCGTCACCGCCATCGTCCCGCGAGTGCCGCGTCGAGCCGGGTTGCCTCGGCTGCACCGTGCACGTCATCCGCGCGGTATCTGACACCGTCGTGATATCCGAAGTGTGGGCCGATCAGACCGCGCTCGATGCTCACGATCAGGCACCGGCACAGCCGTCTCTCGCCGCGCGGTTCGACGGGCTTTTAGCCAAGCCGCTCGACCTGGAACACCTGCGGCGCATCGTTTGACGCTGCGCCACGCATGAAAGGACCGGCCGGATCGCTCCGGGCGGATCTTTGCGTGTCACTTGGCTCAAGGCCGGTCGTAGAGGCTGGCGGCCGCGTCTGGCTCGTCGAGCCACGCCGTCGGCACGCGTCGGGGCAGTCCCGTAGCGGGTTGGAAGCAGAGCCAAGAGCAGTCCGGCGAGACCTCTAGCTGGTCGGCGCGGACGTTTACCGGCGCGGCGTCCGGCCCGCGCACGATGGGCCTCGCCGCCCAGGTGGCGAAGGTCGAGCGCAATGAGGCGGGGATCACCGGCGTTCGCCAAATACGCCGTGCCGCCGCCGCCGAGCCGCGCCTCACTCCCACCCCTCCAACACGATCTTGCCCTTCGCGCGGTGGCTTTCGAGGAGGGCGTGCGCGCGCTTCAGATTCGCCGCGTTGATGACGCCGAAGTTCTCGCCGAGCGTCGTTTTCAGCGTCCCGTCGTCGATGAGGCGGGAGACTTCGTTCAGCAGTTTGCCCTGCCTGCCGATGTCCTCCGTGTCGAACATCGACCGGGTGAACATGAATTCCCAGTGCGTCGACACGCTCTTCTGCTTGAAGGGCGAGATATCGAGCGACTCGGGGTCGTCGATCAGCGCGAAGCGGCCTTGTGGCGCGATCAGCTTGGCGATCTCGGCGAGGTGATCGTCGGTGTGGGTGGTGGAGAACACGAAGCCGGGCGCGCCGATGCCGAGCGCCTCGATCTGCACCGCCAGCGGCTGCGTGTGATCGATCACGTGGGTGGCGCCCAGGCCCTTCGACCACGCCGTCGTCTCGCCGCGCGAGGCGGTGGTGATGACCGTGAGGTCGGTCAGCTTCGCGGCGAGTTGGGTCGCCATGGAGCCGACGCCGCCCGCCCCGCCAATGATCAGGATCGCCCCCGCGGCGCCGGGAACGGGATTCCTCACGTCGAGCCGGTCGAAAAGCGCCTCCCAGGCGGTGATCGTGGTCAGCGGCAGGGCTGCCGCCTCGGGGGGCGACAGGCTCGCCGGCTTTGCGCCGACGATGCGCTCGTCCACGAGATGATATTCGGCGTTGGTGCCCTGACGGCCAATGGCACCGGCGTAAAAGACTGTGTCTCCGGGTGCGAAGAGGGCTGCTTCGCGGCCCACTGCCTCGACGACGCCGACCGCATCCCAGCCAAGCACCTTCCACTCGCCCGTAGCGGGCGCGGACCGGCTGCGAACCTTCGTGTCCACCGGGTTTACCGAAACGGCCTGTACGGCGACGCGCAGGTCGCGGCCTTCCGGCGTCGGCCGGGCGAGCGTGATGTCCTGAAGGGAGTGGTCGTCCTCGATCGGCAGGGATTTCTGATAGCCTACAGCGCGCATAATGGTCTCCATTGCGGGTTGCTGAAAGCGGAGGTAACTATTAATGCTCATTCCAGCAAGAACGCACATTTCGCGCATATAGTGTCGAAAAGGATACCGTTATGGCCAAGGCTCGGCA
Source organism: Alphaproteobacteria bacterium (assembly GCA_030431335.1). Lineage (GTDB taxonomy): Bacteria > Pseudomonadota > Alphaproteobacteria > Rhizobiales > Amorphaceae > Acuticoccus. The sequence continues at coordinate 4,619 of JAUIJH010000238.1, read as the reverse complement.
TGAGCGATTCGACTGCTCGCCCGGATGCGCGGTCGAGGCGGCGCTGCAGTTCATTGACGGCAAGTGGAAAGGTGTCATCCTCTACCACCTCCTCGCCGGGACGATGCGGTTCAACGAGATCCGCAGGGCGATCCCGAGTGTCACACAGCGCATGCTGACCAATCAGCTCCGCGAGTTGGAGGCGGATGGCCTCATCACGCGCACCGTATACGCCGAGGTGCCGCCGAAGGTGGAGTACAGCCTCACCGATCGCGGACGGACGCTTGAACCGGTCCTTCTGGCGCTGAAAGCCTGGGGCTCCGATCATTCCGGCGTGGCGCTTAGCACAGACGATCCGGGCGCGGACATCGCCCAGGTCGTGTGACTGCGGGAGCGGAGCGCAAGTCCGCAACTCGACCGTGCTGTCGGTGTACGGTCATCGTCTGTCTGTCCAGACGGTTGGTGCGGGAAGCTTAGGCGACCCGCGCTGGCTGCCCGAAAGTCGTTTGCACCGCGTTTACGGACGGCGACTGTCCGGAATGACGATCTGATTCATACTTGGAGATAAGAAGTCGAGGCTGGGGTAATCGGCTTTACTTGAGACATCGCCAACGGACGAGGTTGCCATGATTACCGTGGGTCTCATAGCCGTCCCCCCGATGCAGCTCATGTCGCTCTCTGCGATGACCGTCCTGCAAACGGCCAACTCCCTTGCTGACGACCCGGCCTACGGCATCGAGCTGGTGTCCGAGGTCGGCGGGCTCGTCGAGACTTCGTCCGGCTTTTGTGTCGACAGGAGGCCAAACGGGGACGCCCGCTTTCATACGTTGCTGGTCAGCGCATTCGCCTGCACCCAAGCCCCGTCGCAGTCTCTCGCCGCGTCCGTGAGGCAGCTCGCAGCCGATGCGCGGCGGGTCGGCTCGTATTGCACCGGCGCGTTCGTGTTCGCCGAAGCAGGGCTTTTGGAAGGGTGCCGCGCGTCGACGCTCTGGCGTCACCTGCCCCGTCTGGAGCAGGCATTTCCCAACGTCTACCTGTTGCCTGATCGGCCTTACGTCAACGATTGCAAGGTCTGGACGGCAGCCGGGATGACCGCCGGGATCGACATGGTGCTCGCCTTCGTCGAGGCCAGCCTCGGCGAGGAGGCGGCGCGGGCGGTCGACGAACGGATGATCATGAAGCGGCTGCAGGTGGCGCCGGCGTACGCGATAATAATCGCCTTGCGTCACCGGATCGACACCATCGCCGCTGAGACCGGCATTGCCGACCGGGAACACATGCGTCGCGCGTTTCTGCAGGTCCATGGTCCGCCACCACAAGATCTCAGGTACGCCGCGCGCGAACTGGCGGCTGCCTAGACCCTCATCCCACGTCATCGACGGGCCTCCCAAGCCGGCACCGCGCGCGCCGACGGGATCGCCTTGCCCAATAATCGGAGACATCACGCCATGTTCACCCTGACCATCAATGGCGAGGCCCACGACGTCAACGTCGACGAGGGCACGCCGCTCCTCTTCGTCCTACGCGACACGCTCGGGATGACCGGCACCAAGTACGGTTGCGGCATCGCCCAGTGCGGCGCCTGCACAGTCCTCATGGACGGGTCGGCAATGCGCTCGTGCCAGCTTCCAGTGGAAGCGGTCGGCTCGTCGGAGATTACGACCATCGAGGCGGTCGAGGCGGACGACGTGGGCAAGCGCGTTGTCGCAGCGTGGATCGAGGGGCAGGTGCCGCAATGCGGCTATTGCCAGTCGGGCCAGGTCATGGCCGCGACCGCGCTTTTGAAGCAAACGCCCGAGCCGAACGACGACGACATTCTCTACGGCATGTCCAACATATGCCGCTGCGGGACCTACAACGCGATTGCCGCCGCCGTGCGGCAGGCCGCCAAGGCGTGAGGGGCCCGATGATTCTCTCTCCAGCCTCTGCCGCCGGCCTCTCGCGCCGTGCCTTCATCTTGCGCTCCGGCGCCTTCGTGCTCGGAGCCGCGCTCCCCACCCGCGCCGTCGCCGAGGTCGCCGGAGCGGGGGAAGGTGGCGCCGCCATCGCCCCCGCACCCGGCACGCGAGTTGCCGCTTTCATCGAGATCGGCGCGGACAACACCGTCCGCTTCCTCTCCCCGTTCGTCGAGGGAGGACAGGGCATCGCCACCGGCATGGCCCAAACGGTGGGCGAAGAGCTCGACGTCGATCCCGCCCGCATCGCCGTCGAGTGCGCGCCGCCCGGACCGGACTATCAGGTGGTGAACGGCATGCGTCTTACTGGCGGCAGCTTCTCCACCCGCACCTCCTATCCGATCGTGCGCCGACTCGGGGCCGCTGCGCGGGATATGATCCTGCGCGCCGCCGCAGCCCGGCTTCAGGTTGCGGCAGACACCCTCACAACGAGTGACGGCGTGGTGACGCATGCCGCGTCCGGCCGATCGCTTGCCTATGGCGACCTTGCCGAGGAGGCGTTGGCGCTGAGCCCGCGCAACGACGTCCCGCTACGCGACCCGCGAACATTCCGCTGGATCGGCAAGCCGGTCGGCCGGATCGACGTTGCCGACAAGTCGCGCGGGCTGGCGAAGTACACGATCGATCACGCCGTCGACGGCATGCTGTTCGCAGCCGTCGTCCACGCCCCACACTATGGGACCGAGCCGAAGGCGCTCGGCAACGAGGCGGACGTCAAGGCGATGCCCGGTGTCCACTCGGTCCATAAACTCCCCGGCGCCGTTGCGGTGACGGCGGACTCGTGGTGGCGCGCCCGCAAGGCGGTCGAGGCTCTTGACATTACCTGGACCGATCCGGCTCCGACCGGCATCGCCACCGTCGCAGCGGACTTCTCGTCGGACGGCATGCTCGCCGCGCTGATCGGGTCGACCGAGTCGGGCGTCTCCGTCGAGGCCGAGGGTGACACCGCCGCCGCCTTCGCTGCCGCGGCGAAGGTCATCGAGGCGGAGTATGATGCACCTTACCTCAACCACGCACAGCTCGAGCCGCCTTCCGCGATCGCGCGTTTCAACGACGACGGCACGCTCGACGTCTGGCTCCCGAACCAGATGCCCGAGGCGTTCCAGAAGCTGTGTGCGGAGGCGGGTGGGGTAGCGCCAGAGCGGGTGCGGCTTCACCAGCCCATGCTAGGTGGCTTCTTCGGTCGCCACTTCACGTACGGGACCGGTAACCCCTTCCCGCAAGCGATCCTCCTCGCCAAAGCGACGAAACGGCCGGTGAAGCTCGTCTGGTCCCGCGAAGAGGAGTTTAGGATGGACGCCATGCGCCCGCTCTCCTTCACTCTGCTGAAGGCGGCGATCGGCGCGGACGGAATGCCCACCGCCCTCACCTCGCGCACTGTCGGCGAGGGTCCATTGGGCCGTTACTTCGGCATGTCACCCGACCCTTCGACCGTCGAGGGCATCACTGAAAAACCCTACGCCATCCCGAACCGGGCGATGGAGACGGTGACGCTTCGTCACCCGGTCAATATCGCTTTCTGGCGATCTGTCGGCCATTCGATGAATGACTTCTTCTACGAGGGCTTCCTCGACGAGATCGCCGACGCCGGCGGACAGGATCCCTTCGCGCTGCGCAAGGCGCTCTTGGCGCACAGCCCCCGTCATCTGACGCTGCTCGATGAGGTCGCCAGGATCTCTGGCGGCTGGAGGCGCGGCCCCTACACGGTGGACGGCACCAGCCGGGCACGCGGGCTCGCCATGGCATCGCCCTTCGGCTCGGAGACCGCGACCATCGCCGAGGTGTCCCTCGAGGACGGGGCGACGAAAGTTCACAATGTGTGGGTCGCGTTTGATCCGGGCAGCGTGGTGAACCCCGCCATTGTCAAGGCACAGGTGGAATCGGCGGTCGCGCTCGGGCTTTCGGAGACGCTGGTCGAGCAGGCCGTCTACGAGAACGGGGTCCGGCGCGACGCCAACTACGACACCTACCAGGTTTTGCGGCGCGAAATGATGCCTGCGGTTCATGTTTCCATCGTCGAGAGCGGCGCGCCGATGGGCGGCGTCGGTGAGCCGGGCCTTCCGGGTGTGCCGGGGGCCGTCGTCAATGCGGTTGCCGCCCTGACCGGAACCCGCGTGAGAAGTCTGCCGCTCGCCAACACCCCGCTTTCGAACGCTTAGAGGAACAGACCCATGACGAATGAACGGAACAGCGCGCGATGGTTGCAGCGCGGAGGATGGCGTGGGGTCGCGTGCCTCGCGGTCCTGCTCGTCGCCGGAGCGGCACAGGCCGACGGCGATCCTGCCGCAGGCAAGCGTGTCTTCGCCCGCTGCCAGAGCTGCCATCAGGTGGGTCCCTCCGCCCGCAATCTCGTCGGTCCCGAGCTGAACGGCCTCATCGGCCGCACCAGCGGGACTGTCGCTGGATACGCGTATTCGCCGGCGCTGACGGATGCGGGAATAGTCTGGGACCGCGACGCGATCGCCGCCTTCGTGAAAAACCCGCAAGGGTTCGCGAAGGGCACCCGGATGGCCTCGCCCGGGCCGCTGAAGCCTGCCGACGTCGACAACCTCATCGCCTACCTTGCGACGTTCGCCGCCGATGGCGGCGCGGCGCAGTGACCGGAGAGCCCCACATGCACCATCATCTCACGCGGCGTGGCTTCTGCCTGTGCTGCACTGCCGCCATGGTCACCTCGCGCGGCTG